>NZ_JBJUSG010000003.1:0-69910 GCF_046044395.1 Candidatus Magnetominusculus dajiuhuensis
GGGGGGGGGGGGGCTGCTTTACTATTGTGACACAGTCTGTTGTCCGGAATCGTCACTTAAATGGTTGTTTTATGATGATTTTGCCTATTCTGAGATATAAGGACAGATTCCGGACAAGCCGGAATGACAGACAAAGAAGAGAACAGTCTGGAAATCATTGCAACTTCCCATGAGAACTTGTTTTATCCGTCAGAACAAATTTACCGTGATATTGGAGGGCTGGGGGTGTAAGAAAATCATTGAAAAAACTTCTGGTTATAGTTATAATAATCATCATGAAAAGAGACGAATCGGTGGTTAAGTATCCGCTTAAAGATGGGGCAATAACTTGTGGATTTCCATTGCGTAAGATGCGCGATTCCTTGTTGGACATATACAAGGAGTGCTCAAGCGTGGATTGGGACGGTTATGGCGCATGTGCCGTTACCGAAGACGCATTCGAAGAGGCGCAGAGGATAATTGACGCGCTCGCTTTTTCAATCCCACTTTCAATCCCAGCACCGGAGATTGTTGCCGAGCCAACCGGCGACATAGGTTTTGAATGGTACAGAGGAAATGGGCAGGTTTTTGTTATGAGCGTAAGTGGTAAACAACGAATTACTTATGCGGGACTATTTGCCGGTAATAAGGTGCACGGCTCAGAGCGTTTCAGTGGAATATTGCCGAGTACGATTATACAGAATCTTATGAGATTATATTCGTTGTAATATGGTTAAGGTAGATACGTCAGAAAATTTAACGAGGTTCATATTCTCCAAAAATGATTTTAGAAGTTCGGATGAACATGTAAGATATTCCGCTTTTATGCCGCCATCAAACAAACTCTTATCTGTGTTTCGCATTTTCGATCTTGCCGACCCTGAAGTGTGGGAGCTTGGTGATAAGGTGGGAATCCTTCGTGAACGTACATTGTTGGCACGTGCGGATATCAAAGTATCAAATGTGAACGATTCGGGTCTTGATGTTGACGCCAATGATGACCCTCCTCGTCATGCCAACATAGTGGGCTGGCCTGAGGAAAAGTCTGAAATCAAGTTGAAAGCGATAGAACTGGCGGACAGAGCACAGCTTCATTTGAGACGGTAGAATATCATTATGAAGCCGCTTGAAGAGGACTTAACGGAAATCATAAATGGCGTGGAAGTGCTGATGACATTTTTAAGGACTAATAACCCTATGTCGAATTGCTCTGAGCATGACTTACTATATTAGCGCTACACCGGGAAGGCTTAGAATTCAGAGTCCACGTCTCCATAACAACCGTGAGGAGATTAAGGGGTTCGAAAAGTTCATAGCCTCAGTTTCCGGCATAGAAAAGGTTGAAACGAATTATTATACCGGCAGTGCCTTAATGCACTATAACGAGAAAAAAATGAACTGCGAAAAGCTCATCGGCATTTTGGAATCTAACGGCTATTTTGATCTGATGAAGGCAGTAACCTCCGACGATGTGGTTGAAGAAGGCGCTGAGGAGGCAGCCAGGGTAATCGTAGAGATTATTTCTGACGGATTGTTGTAAAGATAATGTTACTGTTTTACAAAACGCCCTCTTACCAGGGCCAGCTCCTCCTCGGCTGTGGTGAGGGTTCCCCTTAGTTTTTCTTCCAGTATGGCCGTAAATATCTCTGTGTATATCGGGCCGGGGGGGATGCCTAGGGTTTTTAAGTCGTTGCCCTTTAGCTCCGGTTTCATGTCCTTGTGCTCTGTCAGAAAAATGGATATTGATTTTCTCTTTTGGTCGTTTTCTGCTGTTGACATCAAAAATATCGCCGTCTCTAACGATGTGCCCATAAGGTGGTTATACACCGAGACAGGGTCTTTGTAGTAGAACGGCTCGTTGAGTTTGGCCAGGCCTAAGAGGATGTGTTTCTTAATTGTGTCAGGGGTTGCAAGCCTCTGAAGGGCGGCCTCACGGTCATCCGCTGTCAGCGGCACAATCAGCGCCATCAGATATAACACCCCAATGTCAATCTTGTCCTCCCTGAACAGCAAATTGTACCACGAGATTGTCTCCCTCACCCGCTGAAATAGTGCGACTGACTCCCTCGAAAACCGTAGCTCCGCGTGGACGGCCCTCAGGAGGCCAAACCCCTCAAGCCTCCGCAGTGCCTTTATCGGGTCGGCCTCCCTGAATATCAACATAAGCTCATCGTAAAGCCGTGCACCCGATAGCTTCTCAAACAGGTTAAACCTGATTGCCGTCTTTATCAGCCTCTCTGTGTGCTTGCTTATCCTGAAATCAAATCGCTCGGAAAACCTCACCGCCCTAAACGCGCGCGTCGGGTCCTCTATGAAACTCAGATTGTGCAGTACCCTGACCGTCCGTTCCTTCAAATCGCGCTGGGCGCCAAAGAAATCTATCAGACGCCCGAAATCCCTCTTATTAAGAAACACGGCAAGGGTGTTAATCGTGAAATCCCGCCGATATAAATCCTTCTTGATGGAGGACATCTCCACTTGCGGCAGGGCGGCAGGGCTTTCATAGTACTCCGTGCGGGCAGCCGCGATGTCTATCGAAAAATCACCGCAATTATATAATTTAATATCGAATACCTTTGCTGTCTGAAACCGTTCGTGCGTCTTTAGTTTGCCATTTAAAACCTTCGAAAGCGCTGAGGCAAATTTGATTGACGCGCCCTCAATTACTATGTCTATGTCGAGATTCTGCTCCCCTCTTAGTAAATCGCGCACTGACCCGCCTACCAGATAGGCCGACACGCCGACTTCCTCCGCCACCTCCGCCACGGTCTGAAGTATCTTATACACATACGGCGGGAAACGTTCCCGCATGATTGTGGCGAGAGACCTGCCGGTGGGATGTTTACTCTCGAATTGGGCCTGTTCTATGCGGCTCCTCCTGATGTGTCCCTCGTAAAGAGAGCGAAGCAGGTCTGTCCTTGTAATTGCCCCTATTATCATGGCACCGCTAATAACGGGCAAAAACCGCTGATTGCTCTCAACCATCGCGGCCTCAACATCTCCTATGGCGGCCTCAGGGGGCATCGTAATCGCGTCGGTCGTAATAAAGTCGTCTATCTTGCTCGTCCTAAAGCCGTGAAACAGCGCCTTTTCCACTATCTCTCTTGATATTGTACCGGCGTACTGCGCGTCTTTTATTACGGGCAGGACATTTATCTCGTATTTGGTCAAAAGCGCCTCGGCCTCTTTAATAGTCGAGTCCCAGACAATGGAAATAACAGGGCTTGTCATCACGTCCCTTGCCGACTTTTCCGGCCTGATTATTTCGTGAAGGGTTGTAATTACCATTTCTTTGACTATATCTGCGATGGTCTCTTTCATTGAGGCGGACGCCGCCGAGGGGTGCCCACCGCCGTTAAAGCGCCGCATGACATCGCCTATGTTAAGTTCGGACACCCTGCTTCGTCCAATGAGCATGGTCTTACCGGCCATGTTTAATATCAACACCACCGCGTCAATGTCCTCCATGTCCATAATGGCATGGGCTATGAAGGCGGCGTCTCCTGAGTAGTTTTCCCTTGAGGCTGCCCCTATCTTCACCCTTATGCCGTGGACTATGGCCTCAGACAGAGACGCTAATAACTCATTTAATAGCTCAAGGTCGTCTCTGCTCAACTGCGGCCTGATGAATGTCGAGACGATATTGAGGTCTGCGCCGCGCCTGAGCAGATAGGCCGCTGCGAGCATGTCCCGTTCAGTTGTCGAGGAGAAGCGCATCGAGCCGGTCTCCTCATATATGCCCAGACACAATATAGTGGCCTCTATCGGTGATAATGGGATGTTTTTTGAGTGCAATATCTCAGTGAGCAGGGTTGCCGTTGCCCCAATGGCCCCGACTAATGAAACCGTGCCTGCAATATCTCCTTGTCGGGCGGCATGATGGTCGTATATAAATGTCTGAATGCCCCGCTTGCCTAATATCTGTTTAAAATCGCCAATCCTCTCAGGGTCTTTTGTGTCAACGATTATCAGACGGGTAATCAGGGAGATATCTATTTCCTTCACTTTTGAGATTTCAATCGGGAAGGCCTTTAAGAACTCCCTAAGCGGCCTTTCGGCGGCGCCGGGCAAGACTATCTTTGCCTCAGGGAAGAGTTTCTTTGCCGCAACCATAGAGGAAAGACAATCAAAGTCGGCATTTGTGTGGCATGTGATGATGTCCATTGCCAGTTACCGCGGCTCGTGCATGTCAGACGGTCTTTTTCTTGTTTATGTAAACCTGCTGAATTATGCTCAGTACATTGCTTACCAGCCAATAGAGCACCAGCCCGGAGGGGAAGCTCAAAAACATAAATGTAAATATAACGGGCATAAACATCATGACCTTCGCCTGCGTGGGGTCCATAGTGGTAGGCGTCATCTTCTGCTGCAGGAACATCGTGCCGCCCATGATAATGGGAAGCACATAGTGTGGGTCCTTGGCCGAGAGGTCTGTTATCCAAAGCATAAACGGCGTGCCCCTAAGTTCAATGGACACGAGCAGCACCTTGTAGAGGGCAAAAAACACAGGTATCTGCACGAGCATCGGCAGACACCCGCCCATTGGGTTTACCTTGTGTTTCTTGTACAGCGCCATCAGTTCAGTCTGCATACGCTGGGGGTCTTTCTTGTATTTCTCCCTGATTTCATTCATCAGGGGCTGCACCTTCTGGAGTTTCTTCATTGACGATTGCCCCTTGTTTATCAATGGAATAAACGGGATTCTTATGATAAGGGTAAGCAATATTATTGACCATCCGAAGTTGCCGATGTATTTATTTATGAACATCAACATCCAGAAAATCGGCCTCGCTATGATAGAGAAAAAGCCAAAGTCAACGATATGCTCAAAGGAGGCGTTAATGGATTTTAAGACCTCGTACTTCTTCGGGCCGGCGTAGAACATGAATTCGTTTGTGCCTGCGCCGGTCTTAATCGCGCCGAGTATTGATTTATCGCCGTCATTCCACATCTGAGCGCCTTTGGTCGGAGTCAATGGAGCAAGGGCGTCGAAAAAGTACTTATTCTCCTGTGCTATCCACTTGATGTTGCCGTCGTAGAGTTTTATGCCGTCCAGTTTTTTGTCAGTCTTAAGTTCTATCCTGTCCATATCCTTGAGGATTACAGGGCCGTTGTGGGCACCGTAGCTGTCGGCACCCTCAGAGCTGAAATCGCTGCCAGTGGTAATATAGTAGTCGTCTATGCCAGCGACTTCGTCCTTTAAGGTAATCTTATAGCTGTCGCCGTAAAACGTGAATGTCCTCTTTATATGGACATCGTTGTAGTCAAGGGCAAAGGCCAGTTGTTTGGTTTCCTGTCCGGTGAGCGTGAGGCTGTCCGGTGAGGTCGTAATAAAGGCGGCCTTCATAAATGTAAAATCGGTATTATAGCCTGAGGCAAGGGCGGGGATTTTTGCCTTTTCATCAATAAGATATATCTCGCTGCCGTTTTTGTCTTTATAGTCCTTGAGTTTAAGCGACGTGACAACGCCGCCGTTGGTGGAAATTTGGGCGGTATATAGTTGAGTGTCAACCTTAATAGTCCTGGCCTGTGGGGCTGCTGCCGCCGGAGGGGCTATAGAACCCGCCTCTGTCTTGCCGGCCGCGGGGGCCACGGCGGGTGAGGGGGGGGGGGATGGTGGACGGCTGCGCCTTTGATGAGGCCACAGCAGGGGCCTTTGTGCGATTGTCTATGGCGGCGGCAATCCTTGATGCCTCCTTCATCCTCGGATTGACATAAAAAAACTGGTACAGCATTAAGATTGAGATAGAAAGAACGATTGCAACGAGTGCCCTTTTTTCCATAGTTATATAGGTTACCTTTTAATATTCATATTTTTGAAACCTGTAAATGTCCTTCTAATAAAAGAACTATTTAACGGGGTCATAGCCGCCTTCGCTAAAGGGATGGCATCTCAAAATCCTCAGAACGGCCATGCCGGAGCCTTTCAGCGCGCCATACTTTTCGACGGCCACCGCGGCGTACTCTGAACACGATGGATCAAACCGGCAACTCTGCGGCAGAAACGGTGAGACCGCCGCCTTATAAAGCCAAATCACAAAGATGATTATCTTTTTCATTTCAACGCCGCATAATGCCTTTCAAGCACGAACCCCAATTCCTTATAGATATCTCTATAAGCGGCCTGAGGGGTAGTCGGCCCGGCAAGCAGCACAATGTCCAAAGGCACACCAAAGGCGTCAACCACGGGAAGATTCCTCATCGCCTCACGAAACCGCCGTTTAACCTTGTTCCTGACAACGGCGTTACCGACGCGTTTGCTCACGACAAGGCCAACTCTCACTCCGCGTTTCTTACCCTTTGAGATATAAACGCCAAGGTGGGCGGCCTTATACCGCCTGCCGTTATGGAATACGTATTTGAATTCAAAACTCTTTTTAAGGCTTTCTAATGTGCTCAGGCGCTTAAGCTCTTGCGTCCCTTTGCCCTCCTGCGATTAATCAGCTTACGTCCAGCCTTAGTACTCATGCGATGCAAAAAACCGTGCTTGCGTCTCCTCTTAATCTTATGAGGATGATACGTAGTATAAGCTCCACCCATATTCAGTTCCTTTAATGACCGTTATTTTTTTGAAACTGAATTATAACCGGTTAATCAACTTTTGTCAAGGCAAATAAAACTTTTTCAGCGATTGCGCCGCAGTATTGACAAAAAACCTCCCTTCGTATAACATAGATGAAATGTTTGCGATAGTGGTTTTCCCGGGCAGCAACTGTGACCATGATTGTTATCATGTTGTCAGACACGTCATTGGCCGTCCTGCGCGTTTTATCTGGCACAAGGAAAGCGGCATAGATAAAGACGTGAAGGTCGTGGTCTTACCGGGTGGGTTTTCCCACGGCGACTATCTGCGGGCGGGGGCGCTTGCCAGGTTTTCGCCGATTATAAAGGCGGTTACAGACTTCGCAAACGACGGTGGATTTGTCATCGGCATATGTAACGGTTTTCAGATACTCCTTGAGTCTGGTCTCTTGCCGGGGGCGATGCTTAGAAACAGGGCGCTCAAATTCATATGCAAAGACGTCTTTGTAAAGGTGGCCAACCCGAAGAAGACCCCTTTTGCCTCCGGATACAAAGAGGGCAGGGTGGTCAGGCTGCCAATTGCCCATGCCGAAGGCAATTATTTTGCCTCTGGCAGCACAGTTGAAAATATTATAAAACACAATCAGATTATCTTCACCTACTGCGACAAGGACGGCAATGTCTCTGATGAGGCAAACCCCAACGGCTCGCTCCTTAATATAGCCGGAATATCAAATAAGGAAGGCAATGTCATTGGCATGATGCCCCACCCGGAGCGCGCCTCAGAGGAAATCCTTGGAAATTCTGATGGTAGGCTGCTCTTTGAATCCGTTGTACAATACATAGAAAGCAGCACATAGAAGGTGCATAAGACATTGAACGAAAATATAAATAAGACAAAATCGGCCATACTGAAAAATATCCCGTCAATTGACAGCCTGTTAAAAATCCCCAAGGCCATTAAATGGCTAAAAGAATACCCAAGAAATCTGGTACTGAAGGCCTTGCGCGACGCCGTTGATACGAAAAGAACAGAGATACTAAGCGGTGAATCTCAAACAGTCACGGTGACATCTCTCATATCAATAGCAAAAGACCGGCTCTCAGCGCACACATCCTTTAGTCTGCGCCCGGTGATAAACGCAACCGGCATAGTGATTCACACGAACCTCGGCAGGGCACCGCTGTGTAAATCGGCCATTGAAAACACCGCCCTTGTTGCCTCAGGATATTCGACCCTTGAGTATGACCTCAAAACTGGCAAGAGGGGCAAGCGCTACGTCCACATCCAGGGCATTTTAAGGGATTTGACGGCGGCAGAGGATGCCTTTGTGGTAAATAACAATGCCGCGGCGGTGTTTTTGTGTCTGATTGCCCTTGCTAAAGGCCGGGAGGTCATTATATCAAGGGGAGAGCTTGTGGAAATCGGCGGCTCGTTCAGAATCCCTGACATAATGGCACACACAGGTGCAGTCCTCAAAGAGATAGGCACTACGAACAAGACGCACCTCTATGACTACGAAAGGGCGATAACAGAAAATACTGCTGTAATATTAAAGGTACACCGCTCGAACTTTCAGATTACGGGATTTACGGAGGAGGTGGGTATTGAGGAAATCGCCGCCGTCGCTAAGCGGGCTGGCATTCCGGTAATGTACGACCTTGGAAGCGGCTGCCTCGCAGACCTTCTTCCCTATCGTATGCACGATGAGCCGGTGGTTGGGAACATTGTAAAAAAGGGTGTTGACATAATAACATTCAGCGCTGATAAGCTTCTTGGCGGCCCGCAGTGCGGGGTAATCGTGGGAAGGAAAGATTTAATTGAGGCCGTGAGAACGCATCCTCTGGCGCGCATGGTGAGGGTTGATAAGTTTGCCATATCGGCGCTTGAGGCCACGTTGATGGAATATGTGGACGCTGACAAATCATTCAAGAACATACCCGTTTTAAGAATGCTCACCGAGGACATAAAAGAGATAAAGAAAAGGGCGGTGCGCCTTGCCGCTGGGATAAAGGGCCAAACCTCCGGTTCTTTGGAAGTGGCGATGATAAAGGATTCGTCGTATGCGGGTGGCGGGTCGCTTCCAGGGCATGAGTTCGCAACGTATGCCGTCACGTTGAGGCCCAAGGGGCAGACGGTCAATGAGCTTGAGGCCCGCCTGAGGAGTTCAAATCCCCCTGTTATTGCGAGGATAAGAGGCGATATGCTTGTCCTGGACGCCAGAACAGTAAATGATAAAGAAGTCAAGGCCATAATAGATATGTCAAAGACATGGCGTGTGGCCTAAGTGATATTTGAAATAGATATTTGCCGTGCCAACAATGTATAATAGAGCGGGTTAGTAATCCGGGAAATCGGGGCGTAGCGCAGTCCGGTAGCGTACACGGTTCGGGACCGTGTGGTCGCTGGTTCGAATCCAGTCGCCCCGACCAAGGTTATAGAAAATCTGTTGAAGGCGCTGAATGGTTGGCTTTACGCCGAACGAATATTTATCCTCCATGTATGCGACAATGTTTGTGTCTAAAAGATATTGTTGCATCGTCTATTCAGTAAGATTACTTTTAAAAACAAAATCATCTCTAAATGTTTTTGTAAATTTCAAGAACTCCTCACTTTGCCCTCCCAACAAATTCTCCTCTGCAATCGCTTGTGCTATTGTTGCCCATTTACCCGTAGCGCAAGCGTCATCATTGCTATCATTTTCGATGGTTACTTTCAATCCCTTACCCTCCGGTAGTTCCACACATTCTCTTCCCGAGATATTCCCCCGTTGCCGAACGCTGGTTTTGCATAATCTCCTCCGGTGTGCCTTCGGCTATGATGTATCCGCCGTGGTCGCCTCCCTCAGGTCCGAGGTCTATAATATGGTCGGAGAATTTAATCACGTCAAGGTTGTGTTCTATTACTATTACCGTATTGCCAAGCGCCACGAGACGATGGATTATTCGCAGCAGCCTTTCGACATCCACAAAGTGAAGCCCCGTGGTGGGTTCGTCAAGGATGTAGAGTGTCTTGCCGGTTGCTCGTTTTGTTAGTTCACGCGATAGTCTGAGGCGCTGTGCCTCGCCCCCTGAGAGCGTGGTTGCAGGCTGCCCAAGGTGGATGTAACCCAGTCCGACCTCCTCCAACAGCATTAGTTTTTCCCTTAACGGCGCAATCGGCGCGAAAAACCCGCCCGCCTCGCTTACCGTCATTGAAAGTATGTCAGATATGTTTTTCCCCTTATAACGTACGCGCAGTGTCTCACGATTGAACCTCCTGCCAGCGCATGTGTCACATTGCACATGTGCGTCCGGCAGGAAGTGCATCTCATATTTTCTTATCCCCGCCCCCTTACATGTCTCGCATCTGCCGCCTTTTACGTTAAAACTGAATCGTGAGTTTTTATATCCCTTTGTCTTCGATTCGAGCAGTGCTGAAAACAGTTCCCTTATATGGGTAAATATGCCGGTATATGTCGCAGGGTTGGAGCGCTGGGTCTTGCCAATTGGCGATTGGTCAACGCTAATAACCCTGTTAATCTGCTCTGTGCCGGTTATGCCCTTGTGGCGTCCTTCGCTAAACCCGCTCCGTAGTAGTGTGTTGCAGAGGGCAGGGTAAAGCGTATCAAGAATGAGCGTACTCTTCCCCGAACCCGATACCCCTGTTACCGAAATAAAGACCCCAAGGGGGATTTTAATGTCAATGTCTTTCAGGTTGTTTTCACATGCCCCGGTTATTGTTATGTAACCGGAGGGGGTTCGCCTTGTGTTCGGGGCGTCGGGGATTTCGATTGTCACGGCGCGGCTAAGGTATGCGCCGGTCAGTGAGTTTTCGTTTTTCATTATCTCATCAGGACTGCCCATGGCCGTCACATGCCCCCCCCTTAGGCCAGCACCCGGCCCGATGTCAATCACTACGTCAGAGGACAGGATGGTTTCCTCGTCATGCTCCACGACTATTACGGTGTTGCCCCTGTCTCTTATCTCCTTCAGGCCATCAATCAGCCTGGCGCAGTCGCGCGGGTGAAGCCCTATGCTTGGCTCATCAAGGACATATAATACCCCTGATAACGAGGAGCCGAGCTGCGTGGCAAGGCGTATACGCTGCGCCTCACCCCCTGACAGGGAAAACACAAGCCGGTTCAACGTTAAATAGTTGAGGCCGACCTTTTCCATAAACATGAGGCGGTTGGTTATCTCTTTGAGTATGCGCGCGGCAATAAACCTGTCCCTGTCGTTGAGAGCCAGGGTAATCAAAAAATCACCGGCGGCCTTTATAGACATCCGCGTCAGTTCCCCGATATTCAGACCTCCGATTTTAATGCTCAGCGCCTCTTTTTTCAATCTCAGTCCGCCGCATAAAGAACACGTTTTAAGGGAAAGCAACGGTGTGTCATCGTCTTCATTGAGGGGTTCATAGCCTATCCCCCTGCACTCAGGACACGCGCCGAGGTTACTGTTAAATGAAAAAAACATCGGCGTCAGCTCCGGTATATTTATGCCGCAATCAGGACATGCCATAGTCTTTGACAGGACTATATCAGTGTTGTCTTCAATCAGGTTTAGTACCACAATAGAGCTGAATCTCATGGCGGAGTTCACCGCCTCCCTGAGTTTTCTATCTACGCCGGTCTTGATTATCAGCCGGTCAATGACGATTTCTATGGTGTGGCGCTTGTTTTTGTTTAGGGTTATGTCCTCGGTCAGGTCACGCATTTCACCGTCTATGCGGGCGCGCACAAAACCCTCGCGGCGCATTGCGAGAAGTTCTGCTGTATAAAGTCCCTTGCGCTCTTTGACTATCGGGGAGAGTATTTGTATTCTTGTGCCCTGCGGCAGTGTTTTTACAGTCTCAAGGATGGTCTCAGTGTCTTGTGATATGATGGCCTTGCCGCAGTTGTAGCAAAAGGGTTTTCCAATTCTTGTATAGAGCACTCTCAGATAATCATAAACCTCTGTGAGGGTTCCAATTGTGGAGCGCGGACTTCTGGATATAGTTTTTTGCTCAATCGCTATGGACGGCGAAAGTCCCTCAATTGAATCCACATCAGGTTTCTGCATCTCGCCAAGGAACTGCCTCGCATAGACTGAAAGGCTCTCAACATAGCGCCTTTGGCCCTCGGCAAATATCGTATCAATGGCAAGCGTGGACTTGCCCGAACCAGACGGCCCGGTGATTACGATAAACTTATTTCTCGGTATATCGAGATTTATGTTTTTGAGGTTGTGTTCCCTTGCCCCTTTTATAACTATATTTTCTTGCATAGTATCGTAAATACAACTGCTAATATAACTTATTTGGCAGCAACCGTGCAATTCTTTTAAAGGATTAACGACGAAGGGGGGGTAACCCCCCCTTCACCCCGTAAATCTCGCCACGTTTTGTCTATTTATTTCTGGCTGCCGCCCGTTGGCGGCTTCAGTACTCCGGGGGGGCTTTTACTGATATTGTGTAATATGATACAATACCTCTGATGACAGAGAAAGCGAAGTCCTCACGGGCACTGCAGATTAATATTGCGGATTACAGCGTCAATGTGGACATTGACCCTATGTATGAACCTATACAAGAAGTCATGGCGCGCTATCACGGACTTCAGGACGGTCTTACCGTTTATTTAAAAGAACTCTGCCACCCCTACAAGAACTGGCAGTACATCGTCAAAGAGACATGGACGTATTGCCTGGGATATTTCTATGAGCTTAGCACCCATCCAAAAGGGCCTGAGGCGGCGGTACTCTATATGAATGTTATTTTTGAGGCCATCAACTCCGCAAAAGACGAGCAGGTTCGCTCCGACGCCTTCAGCCTCTTTTATCTGTTTAGCCAGAAACTTATTAAAGACGCCCCTAAGGACATTGAAAAAAAATATATTTCTGTTGCCAATCGCGGTTTTGTACTGGCAGACGAGCTGCCAGATGAGCGGTTTATTATCATTGCTAAAAGCCACTACCGATTAAACAGACTTGCCGGATTGTTTTATGACTGTGTTGCTGAGGATTCAGAGTTCGATAAAATTAACTCACTTATGATTCATTATCTGCGGTTTACCTACTCATACTGGCTCACCGAAAAAAATCCAAAGGACTGGTTTGCCGAGGACATAGGCAAGGAAATTAACCCGCTGATGTCAGATATATTGCAGCCCATCTCCCACGAGGGAATTAATGGTTACGCCTCATGTCTTGATGGTATTGTTGACAATAAAAACAAAGCGTTACTAGATAAACTTAAAGAAATGATTGACTTGCCTGGGTACGGGGACATCGTCGCTCATTTTAATAAGATCCCCTCGGTTATATACCAGGGCCAATTAGATGAATTGGACGAAAAAATAAAACATCAGTATGAGCTTATCTTCCTTTTTCATATAATGAACACCCCCGGGCTTTCCACAATTCACGAAGAGACTATCAGGGAGATTAACAGGATAATCAAATACCTGATTAACCACGATGACTATGACAACAACAAGGCGCTGATACAAAAAACAATCAGCATACTGAAAAACACCGTAGGGCAATACCCTGCCACAGTGTTGCGCAGTGTGCTGAACATGGGCAAGGGCGTTTACGAAAGTAATAACACCGCGCTTGTGAATTTCTTTAACCACTCGATTCTATCGCTTGGATTTCAAACCCCGGATTTCGGGGGCATCAGCAACGATTGGCAGATAATCGGCAACTCAGCCCACATAGATAACATTCGCACATATATGGAACTCATAAGGCTCAACCCCATGTGGTCTAAAAAACTCATCTCATCTCTTATCGTAAACCTTTCCCTCTGCGGCGTTATAATCAAGGACACGGATTTATTCCCGCGCGATATTACGAATTTCTTAAATTCTGATATACGCCTGGTCTATAACTTAGTGAAGCAGCTTATGAGGCTTTACCCCGCCTATTTTAACGAATTGGGCGCAGAGGGGCAACTGCGGGATATCTCCACCAGAATGGACGAGGCCTGTAACCGCCATGACACCCTTGTCCACTTTCTCAGAAAACAGAGCCACGTGGAAAGCTCCAACAAGATTCTCTCTGTCGTGGAGGCCGCCCTTGAGTTCTGGATGACCCGTAATAAGGAGGTGCTCAGGCAGTACCTACCGCCGGATATCTATTCGGAGCAGGAAAATTCAGGCCAATACGTTGACGGCGTCCATACGGTTATTAATCAGATATTTCAACTACATGGGCTGCGATGTGTCAGCGATTTATTAACCCTTGGGGATGATTATTTTGGTGGCGTTGTCAATGCTATAGGGCAGGATTACGCCGCTGATGTTGAGAAGGTTGCCCTTACTATCTCCTTTTATAAACTCCTTCACCAGAAATACAGCTCCGGCTTCAGTGAAATAGACAGTGTAATTGCGCAGGTTCACAGCAGCGCCTTCCCCGAGCTTGGCAACCTCGTTAAGGCTATTTCGGAGCCAAACACCTACGACAAACTTGCAGGAGTACTTGAACATTTAGTAAAACTTAAAGAGCTGATTCAATCGCCAACGCAATTCGAGGTGCGTGAGGATATTTACCGGAAGCGCCATATCTCCACTGAGATACCCTCCATGTACGGCAGCTACCATGAGGTGAAATTCGACGCGCTTGGGCTTACCTTCAGGCTCGAAACCCTTGTCAATACCCTCTTTGAGGAGCTGATAGAAGGGTTTGATCTGAATTTTATCACGCGCGCCACACTATGCAGGATTTACGATTACCTGAAACTCTACAAACAGGCCCTGATAATTGACGGCATTGCCGTCCGGGAGTTCGACAGGCAACTCTATCTGCTTGGGACGGCCTTGTCGGTAAGGGGATTTACGTTTTCTCAGTTTGTTGATATATTTAAGGAATTATCGCATGTTATGAGAAATATTGTAAATGATTACTTTAATAATATGCACATGGAAACCCTCAAGACTATTCTGGATATATTGCCTAAGGAAAAGCTGCTTCCCAAGTATCACGCCGAGGATGATTCCAGATTATTTAACAGGGTATCGGAGATATTTCTGAGGGACACTATTGCATCGTCGTTGGGGCTTCAGAGCCTTGATGTGTTTATAACCAGAATCCTCAGCACACTGCGGCGTGAGGCACAGAGGATTCCCCCCGATAAGCACCACCTGCTCGTAATGTATAATCCAGAGGAGGCTGTCACCTCAATCGTTGAACCTGTTACCGCTGTATCTACCATCATTCACATGGGCGGCAAGGGGTTTAATCTTATGAGAATGAGGTTGCTGGGGCTGAGAATTCCCCCAGGTTTTTTGATAACTACCGATGCCTTTAAGTGCCGGGAACTGTTCGATATATATGAATCTGCCGATAAGAATTTCAAAGAACGGGTGGATGTCGAGATTGCCAGACTGGAAAAACTTACAGGCAAGGAATTTGGCAATCCTGATAATCCGCTTCTTGTCTCCGTAAGGAGTGGCTCTGCCATATCGCAGCCCGGTATGCTTGATTCCTATTTAAATGTGGGTATGAATGAGGCCATAGTCAGGGGGATGATAGAGGCCACAGGCAGGGGTATGAACGCAGGCAGGGAGTGGTTTGTGTGGGACTGCTACCGGCGGTTTATCCAACACTACGGCATGTCCTTCGGCTTAGACCGCGACAGCTTCGACGCCATAATGAATCTTTATAAAGACCAATACCATGTGTCTTTCAAAAAGGTTTTTACGTCGGCGCAGATGAGAGAAATAGCCATGTCCTATAAGGACTTCGTAGTTGGAAAGGGGATTAACGTAGAGGAAAGACCTAAAGAGCAGCTTTATATTGCCATTAGAAAGGTATTGGATTCATGGGATACAGATAAGGCTAAAAGTTACAGAAAGATAATAGGAATCTCTGACGACTGGGGTACAAGCGTGACGGTTCAACGCATGGTATACGGCAATATTGATGACAAATCAGGCTCTGGGGTACTGTTTACGCACAATCCCAAGCTCTCGGAGTATGAGCTTAAGCCGTGGGGTGATTATGGCATATGTGTCCAGGGCGATGACATCGTCTCCGGGTTGGTGCAGACACATGCCCTATCCATTAATCAGGCGAGGCGGGAAAACAGGTCTGTTGAGGATTCTCTTGAAAAACGCTTCCCTCAGGTATATGAAGAGCTTGTCAAAACTGCCCGTTTCCTGATAGAAGACAGGCAGTGGAATCCCCAGGACATAGAATTTACGTTTGAGGGCGGACTTAAAGAAGATGTTTATATATTGCAGTCCAGAGATATGGAAATAAGGGAAAAACAGCATGAACATCAGTTTGAGATAACCGCAGAGTTATCAGGGCGTCTGCTTGGGCATGGCATCGGGGTAAGCGGCGGGGCGATGGCAGGGCGCGCGGTATTTACGATGAAAGACATAAGATATTACAGAGAGACAGAGCCGCAGACGCGGCTGATTCTGATAAGAAGGGACACCGTCCCGGACGACATCAACGAGGTCTCTGCCTCAGATGGCCTTCTGACAGCGCGCGGCGGGGCAACGAGCCACGCGGCAATTGTGGCATACCGGCTGGGCAAGACATGCGTGGTTGGCTGCGTAGAGATGCTATTTTATGAAAAGGAAAAGAGATTTGTCCTGAACCAGAGGACTGTGGCCTCAGGGGATTTTATAAGCATAGACGCCGCTGATGGGGCTGTCTATGAGGGCGAGATGAAGATATGCAAGAAGGGGATAAGATAGAATGAGGATAAGCAAAAAGGAGATGAGATAGAATGGGTGGAAGATTAGGCATAAACGGGCTTGGAAGGATTGGGAAACTCGTATTGTGGCGGCATGTGGCGGCACGGGATTTTGATGAGATAGTGGTGAATGTTGGTCGCGCCGTTGGTACGTCGCTTAATGACATCGCCTATTACATCGGCAGGGACTCCACGTATGGATCGTTGGGGAAGTATCTGTATGGCTTTAAAGACCAGCCGGCAATCGCCAACATTGATGACGGTACGGGGACGATGACGATAAACGGTGTAAAGGTCACTGTGTTGAGGAAATCGAGAAACCCCAAAGACATAGGCTGGGCAGGGCACGGAGTGGAAGTCGTTGTTGAGTCATCGGGGGCGTTTGTTGATCCCACCATCCCCGCCGACGACCCTAAAGGCGCCCTTGCCGGGCACCTCGACTCTGGTGCGAAGAAGGTCATTCTCAGCGCCCCGTTTAAGATAAAGGACAAGTCCAAACCCATGCCGGATGACGCCGTAACGGTTGTCATGGGAATAAATGAGCATGACTATAACCCGGCCAGGCACAGATTTATCTCGGCGGCCTCGTGTACTACGACTTGCCTTGCCCACATGTTTAAACCACTGATAAATAAAATAGGGCCAAAGAAGATTCTTACCGCCTCAATGGCCACCGTCCATGCCGCCACAGGTACTCAGGAGGTGCTTGACCGCCTTGCCAAGCCCAAAGACAAGGATTTAAGAAAGAACCGCAGCATTTTTAACAACATTATCCTTACGACCACCGGCGCTGCTGACACTCTTGCGCTTGTTATCCCTGAGATGTCGCAAATTGGGTTTATCGCCGAATCTGTAAGAATCCCCACGACCACCGGCTCACTCGTCATTCTGGTCGTCAATATTCAGGAGGAACCCGACAGGATTATAGTTGACCGTGACTACATCAACGGTATCTATAAAGAGGCCGCCGAAAACTCCCCGCACAGGCTTGTCGTTTACTCTGAGGAGCAAAACGTGTCAAGCGATATAATCTCGATGCCCCTTGCCGCCGTGATAATTGAGGCGCACGAGACGCACACGCGCACGGCCGAGATAACCTTCGACGCGGGGCGTCTGGTTGGAGTGAAGAAAGAAATACTTGAAGGCCTGAAAGACAACATGGTACGCATTCCCCTGACTCAGGCCGTGATATACGGCTGGTACGACAACGAAATGGGTAGTTACGTAAACGCCCTCTCAATGCTTACAACAATGGCTGCGGAGGATTTTTAGCGGGCTGTGAACAGGGCTGGAGACAACCGTCTGTTCAGCAGGGAGATTTTCAGTTGGTGCCTTTATGACTTCGCCAATTCAAGTTTTTCCGCCATCATCGCCACAGTAATATTCCCTGTTTATTATGTAAAGGTCATCGTAGGAAACGCCTCCGGACTTGGGGATTTGTGGTGGGGCAGGGCGATTTCCCTGAGTATGGCGTTTGTGGCCCTGAGTTCCCCATTTTTAGGCGGCATAGCTGATTATGGTGGGCTTCGTAAAAAGTTTTTGATCGGTTATTCAGTATTGGCGGTTGTTTCTGTTGTGTGCATGTCGGCGCTTGTGCCGGGGATGGTGGTAACGGGGTTTTTGTTGATGGTTGCCGCCAATATCGGCCACGAGGGCGGGATGGTGTTTTATAACTCATACCTGCCGGTGATAGCCGAAAGGTCACATCAGGGGAGGGTATCGGCGTGGGGGTTTGGATTAGGCTATATTGGGTCGTTTACTGCCCTGATAATGGCGCTGCCGCTTGTGAAGTCAGAGAATTTAAGCCTTCTGTGGCCGCTTGTGGCGGTGTTTATTGTTGTATTTGCGTTGCCGGCGTTTATTAATTTGCCCGGCGATAATAAGACGCAAGGGGCTGGCAGACCCATTGTTGAGGCTGCCATATACAATGCCACGCGGATATTAGGGTCACTGCGGGAATTGTTAAGGCAAAGGGAGCTGAGGCGATTTCTCCTCTCTTTTTTCATGTACCAGGACGGTATGAACACGGTAACCGTGTTTTGCAGTATATTTGCCGCCGCGACGTTGAATTTCGATAACGCCGAACTGATATATTTGTTTATGACGGTGCAGGTGACGGCCTTTGCGGGGTCAATGATTATGGCAAAGCCGATAGATGTGTGGGGGCCGAAGAGGGTCATATCCATATCGCTGGTGTTGTGGAGTGCTGTGGCGATAGTGTCATATTTCGTCACGACGAAGGCGGAGTTTTTTGTGGTAGCCACCACGGCAGGGCTTGGGCTTGGGACGGTTCAGGCGGCGTCGAGGGCATTTTTTGCGGGATTTATTCCAGAGGGGCGAGAATCCGAGTATTTTGGCGTCTATTCGATGATAGGAAAGACTTCGGCCATATTAGGGCCTTTGTTATTTGGCATGACGTCTGCGTATTTCAAGAGCCAGCGCCCGGCAATAGTGTCTATTTCAGTGTTTTTTGTTGCAGGACTTATCTTATTGTCGAGGGTTAAATCCCCGCAAAAAACATAAAGATTCCTTCGGAAAAAAACCTTTAATATCACGAGTATTGACAAGCCTCATATTTTTATGGTTGACTAGTGCGGCGGGGGCCGTTGGCATAGTCGGCGGCTTTGGCCTATGCTGAGAGGGATTGGCACGCGGGGATACACGAGAGGGTTGCACACGCAAAGGAAAGGATTGAGCACGGGATTCGGGACGGGTCGCTCACACATCATGAGGCAAAGAGGCTGCATGGTGAGTTTGACAGGATTCTTGGTGATATTGACCGCATGAAGGCAGAGGGAAGGCTTACTCATCATGATAAAGAGCGGGTACATCACGAGCTTGACAGGTTGGAGAGCGATATCAGCAAACTAAAACATAACGATGAACGCCGCCACTAGGCAATTATAGTCTTTGCCTGGCGCGCTGTGTGCGGTATCGCGCCGGGTTTAGTCTCAGTTGCCGGATATGGCGTTAGTGCTGAGCTGAGTCGGCTTGATAAGCGTTGAGGCATTACTTTTTTCAGAGTCTTTATCTGCGAACACCTCTTTCTTCCAGCGTCTGAAGGAGTCGAATCTTTTCCTCCAATAATAGAGCCATCCCTCGGACTGTGTTGAGCGTTCTATGACGCCTGAGGAGGACGACGCCTGGACAAAAAATATCGTGTCGTCTTTTTTCTGGGTGATAAGGCCGAGGTGGTTTTGCTTCTTTTGCACATCTCTAAAGAAGATTATATCACCGGGTCTCGTCTCGGATTTTTCGATTTCATACGTATATTCATATATCTTCCACGAGGGGAAGTAGTAGGGCTTAAACTCGTAGTTGGTGCCGATCAGGCTGTTTCTTGCTATCGCGCATACAAGATGGGAACAGTCTGACTCAACGAGTTTGTCAGGGTTTGCGCCCAACTTGTAACCCTTGCCGAGATAAATTTTCGAGAGGGTGGGTACATTTTTCTCCATAACGTCATATGGGTCTTCCACCGGTGGGGGGGCAACAACGGGCGGGATAGTCCTTTTCACCTCGCGGGTAGCAGAGGAGCAGCTTGTTAACACAATTAATGAAATAATAACCACAAACGCCTTATAATGTCGCCTAATCATAATATATAACCTCCGTCAATTTATTGGCTGCCACCGTCGTGTTCTCACACGCCATAACCGCAAAGACACAGGCCGATGTGCCAATGTCTTAGTTCTAATTGCTGACTCACATGTTTTATATGCAATTGCCGTACCAGTTTTTTAACTGCTGCTGGTCAACACCGTCATGGAAAACGCGGTGTGCGTTTTTTAAAGAAATGTGTCAACTTCTCGTTGCTTTGTTTAGGCTGGATGGCTCTTCGTCAAATTGACAAAATCATTGGCAAAGGCATAACATTTACTCGTGGCCGGATTAACCAAACTAAAGGAAGGCACGGTTGTCGTGCTGCTTTGTGTGCTTTTGATGGGGGCGTATTCTTTCGGCGCTTATATTTATTTTAAGACGGCAGGGATAGAGTTCAGCGATTCCGCCCGATTTGGCTGGGATACGTGGGAGTATCAGTCAATGGCGGCGAATTTTGCCGCTGGACATGGCCTGAAATTCGGCGCTATCGAGGAGTTTAGTTTCTATAAATTCACCCAGACCGGCGACCAGGTCTTTGGCGATGCCGGACTTAAAGGCTATGAGAGTTTTCTTGAGATTGGAAGCCGCGGCGGTAGTTATAATTTCTACAGGACACCCGGATACCCCGTCTTTCTCGGCCTGTTATATAAGATATTCGGCGTATCGCCAAAAGTGGCGCGGGTTTCTCAGGTGTTTCTCGTAATCTTAATTGCCGCTTTTCTGCCCTTTGTTGGCTTTGCATATTGGCGGTTGAGTGGGTTTGCCGCGGGGGTCGCCTCCGGCGCTATCTTGATGAGCACGTATGTGTATATCCACAATATGCAGGACGAGCTGTTGACTGAGCCGCTTATTATGTTTTCAGCTTTTCTCTGTGTGCTTATGTTCGTTCTATGGGAAAAAAGAAAGTCGTCTGCCGCCGCCGCTGCCCTGCTTGGTGCTGTCATGGGGGCGGGAATTCTGGTTAAGGGTTCTCTTATTTTCACGCCGGTTCTGACGTTTTTTTATTTCCTGTATTTGGTTAGACGGCGGCGGCTTGGGCCTGTGCCGCTTTTGGCCTTCGTATTGGGGGTCGCGTTTGTTATCATTTCGTGGTCGGCGTTTGCCAGCGTAAAAGAGGGTAGGGCAATCTTTATCTCCACCGAGGGCGGGCAGCTCCTGCTTGAGACCAACAGCACTGTCTCAAAAGACGGCACATGGCACGCCAAACCCCTTGACGCGTTTTATCAAAGGCCAGAAATTAAACCGCTTCCAGGCCCGATTAAGGTCGTTTTGTATTATCTGAACCATAGAAATCTGTTGCCCTCAATATTCGTCAACAAGATAAACTCAGGATTTAGCGGGTTCTTTTTTTTCAAAGCCGCCGTCCTGTTTCTCCTTTACGCAATGATTATGAGTACGCTTAGATTTTTTGATAGCGTTAGTAAATGGATAAAAAATATTTTGGCGTTTTTGTTGGTAATTTATATAGTATGGACAGTCTTTGCGGTTTGTGTGGTGGTGTTTAAATTAAATCTGCCACCGGTTGCCGCGCTGGTTTTTGCTAATATTATTAATCTCATGCCAGGTGCCACACTTCTCATCTATATATTTATCGTGTATTTTTGCGTATCCTATGTGATTACTAAGAAATCTTACGTCAATGTCCCCGCGTCATTTGCGATATTATTTTTGAATTTCTTTCTGATTACGATAATCTTCTACGGGCATCCGAGGCATGTCAAGGTCATTGATTTTATATTTATTCTGATGGCAATGCAGGGTGTCTTCAGGGGAATAAGGATCAACGACGAAGGGGGATAATCCCCCTTCACCCCGTATTTTTGCCAACGTTTTATTTATTGATTTTCATCTGCCGCCCGTTGGCGGCTTCAGGACTCTGTGTCTGCACGTACCATTTCGGCAGGTTATAGCCTATGCCAATTGTCGTGGGTTTGATACCCATGAATTTTTTGTTCACGACAACAAGTGCATCAGGGACATAGAGAAACACGTACGGGAGTTCATCAGCAAGGATTTCCTGAATTTTATAGTATGCCGCCTTGCGCTTTTCAATGTCGAACGTACGCCGACCTGTCTCAAGGAGTTCATCAACTTCGGGGTTAGCATAACTTACGAAATTGAACTCCTTCTCCTTTGTCTTGCTTGAGTGCCAAATATCATACTGGTCGCCGTCCATCCCTATCCCCCAGCCAAGGATTACGGCGTCAAACCGCTTTTTGTCAATAAATTCATTCAGAAACGTGCTCCACTCAAGGGCGCGAATGTTTACCTTTATGCCGACTTGCTTGAGTTTCCACTGGATAATCGCGGCGGTCTTCATTCTGAGGGGGTTGCCCATATTCGTAAGGATGGTAAACTCAAACGGGACGCCGTTGTTAGTTAAAATACCACCAGCGCCGTCCTTCCAGCCAGCCTCAGCAAGCAGGGTTTTTGCCCTTTCGGGGTCAAACGGGTATTTTTTTACTGCAGGGTTGTATGGCCATGTGTTCGGTACGTACGGGCCGGTTGACGCCGTGCCAAGTCCATAGAGCACAATGTCTATTATCTCCTCTTTATCTATCGCATAGGCGATTGCCTGTCTGACCCGTTTATCTGCGAAAAAAGGATGCTTTAAATTGAATCCGAGGTATGTATAGGAGAAGACCGGATAGCGGTATTTATTAAAATGGGCATTAAAATACGGGGAGTCAGTCTGCCTCTTGTATTGAATCGGCGTAACCCCCATGAGGTCAACCTCCCCGGCCTGAAGCGCCATAAACATGGTGGATTGGTCTGGTATTACCCTGTAAACATACTTGTCTATATAGGGGCGGCCCTCGAAATAATCATGGTTGGACGACAGCGTAAGCTCCTGCCCGCTGACCCATGTGTCGAGTTTATACGGCCCCATGCCGATGGGATTTCTGATTAACGGGGTCTTGGTTATATCCACACCCGCAAGGAGGTGTTTTGGTAAAATCACAAGGTCACCCCAACTGTTCAGTGCCGGTGCGAAGGGTTTGCCGTATGTCACCCTGAATGTGTGGTTGTCGGGGGTCTCGGCGGTCTTCACCTGCAAGAAATCCTCTTTATATGGCGTAGGGGTCTTGTCGCTGATGATTGTCTGATAGCCGAAGAGGACATCTTCGGCGGTAAATGCTGTGCCGTCTGTCCAGTGGACGTCTTTTCTCAGGTGAAAGGTAATAGTGAGGCCGTCGGAGGAGATGTCCCAGCTTTCTGCAAGGTCACTAATAGTGCTGAGGTCAGGGGCATATTTTACGAGGCCATTAAAGATATTGCCGGAGACGGAGTGCGAGGCGCTGTCACCAGCCAGCACGGGCAGAAGGACATTCGGCTCTGCCGTCACGCCTTCAACCAATGTGCCCCCATAGGCGGGCTTGCCATCTGAGGCAGGTTGAGGCAAAGGGGCTGCCTGATTTTGCCCCCCCGTCCGCGAATCACACTCGCACAGGATAAGGGTCAATATTAAAAATAATATCTTTGCGATATGTATGGTTTTCATTATAATTTTAGTTTCTACAGATGATCAGATATTTAACAAACCATTTTCGAAATCAATCTCTTCCTGAAAAGGGATGTCTGGTTGTCCTATAATCAGTGGAGGCTTGCCTATTTTACCATTAAGGTTTATCAGATATTTATCAAAAGTGTCTATAATGGGGATTTCGGCCTCTATAGCGGACGCTATATGTATTGCGTCATTAGGTCGAAGGGCACCGTAATCCCATAATAGATTTCTTGATGATTCCGCGATGTGACGGTCAACGTTAATCAGGACGATATATTCGTTATCAAAAAAACTACAAATCTCATCTGACTTACGTCGGTCTATTTTTGGCTCAGTCCTTAAATAGATTACCTCAGCCATAGTCAATACGGATGTCACTATTTTAATCTCTCCCGCTTCGGCTTTTGCAATGACTCCTTCACACTTCTCATATCCCGATTCTTTTTTTAGCCAACGTAAACAACAACACGAATCCCAATACCGTAGTTTCAATAACTATTCTCCTAATATGCCGCATATTTGCTCGGCAGATGGAATATCTTCTTTTTTCCTAAACAATCTCAATTTACGGACTTGAATAGTTTTAGGTGTCCCATATTGATCATAACTAATCATACCGAATACATATATGCGTTGTCCAAACGCCTTAGCCGCTACATCCAATGCCTCGCAACGGAGGTTCTCCGGAATATAACATCTGACAGGTCTATCGTCTAAAGAATCATAAATCGTAAATTTAAGGCCGCCTCTTTCTGAGATAGTTTGTAGTGTCCCCTCTACCGAACCTAAACTCTTGTAACGCAAACCCAAAATTGTATCAATGTTAGCGGTAGCACGCCTTGTTAAGACATGGAAACCTCTATTAATAGCGATATTAATTTCAGTGAGTTCATCGCTTCCCGCACTCGAAACAGACACAAGATTCTGTAAAAGTTCCAATGCCTTATCAGTAAAATATGCCGGTCTCTCGGTTTTATTTTCTAAATTAGTGATGCCATAGTGTAACGCGTCAACTGTTTTTTCAATAATATCGATATTTTCTTCTTTAACTACTGGATTATTAAGTAATATTACACTACCATGCCTGACAGTTACAATCCATTTTACAGGTTCTCTCATGCCAGAGACTTGTGCCGATATCTCAGTGACAAAGTCATAAAACGCGCTGATGCTGTCCCTCAGCTTATCAGACGTAATATTCTCGCCCTTTAAGGCAAGCGCAATTGTATTGTTTATTGTTTTGCCCATCATGCCGGAGGATATTCCAGATTCTGTCACTATATGTCCTGTCATAGTCTCCTCTTCTTGGGTTTTCACACTACTTGCTGCCATGATTATAGAGTAACAATTATGGTTGGGCTTGTCAAGGGTGCAAGTGTCTGAAGATAACATATTCCAGCACCGGTACGATAAGATAAAGCAGGACTGCCGGGATTATTTTTTTATACAGCCCCCATACGTCCGCCTTAAAATAGTACCTCGTCAGAATCAGGCATACGTGCACCGGCGACAACAGCACACCCGCGTAACCGGCCGCAAAGGCAAATGAAAACGAATGCGCGTCAAGCCCCGGCAGGCTCATAAACAGCGGAAAGGCACTCCCCACAAAGGCCAGCGTAAACCCCGTCAGTATCCCCGTCACAAACGGCAGCACGAACAGTATCGGCATAAGCGGTATATGGCGGGCTATGAAATAATTATTGATATTCACCACGGCGCCTGACCTGTCAAGGGTGGTAAGAAACAGCATCACCCCCAAAATCAACAGTACTACCTCCCTGTTAAACCCATAGCGCAATACCTCCAACATCTTCGTAAAACTGTACCGGAAATAAATCATCAGCATGAAGACCATCGCAACCAGGGCATAGTGCAGCTTTACGCCGAATACGATAACCAGCACAAGCAATATAACAAAGGGCATAAAACTCAGTAGCGCCCTGTATGACCGGTTCTCGACTTTAGGAAATTGACCCCTTACGCCCTTCATGCAAAACAACAGGCCTATTGCCATCATGGCCACGGCATAGCTGAGGTTTAAGACAACCATCTCCCTCATCCCGACATGGGTAATCAGCGTGGCCAGTATGAGGCCCGGATAAAGCGGCAGGATGGACTCCCATGGATGTCTGTACCAATAGTTGGTAAAGGCCTTATCCTCCTGAGTTAAATCAAGCCCCCTTGCTGAGTCATCCACCATCGGACAGGAAAAATACGCCCCACCTATTGACGGCAACATCCCGATTAACAGGGGCATAGAGATGAGTACGCATTTCTTGTTTCGTAACACGCCCTTTACCGCCTGGGTCATCACGTTGAGTATGTTGTTCTCTCTTAGAATCATCTCAAGCATCCTGATAAACGCCAGGGCAACAGTAAGCTCAAGTGTTTTCTGAGACACTATGGCAGAGTAAACAGTCGCGGCTATGGCGGCCGGTCTCATCAGATATATGGCAAAAATGATTGAGGAGGCGGCGGTCAACACATAGCCGACGTGCCATTTCATCCTAAGAAGCACTATCATCACCACAAACACCGCGGTTATCCCGATTATGTCAAACATCAGCTCATCCCCTTTGCACGAAGGAACTCCTCAACCAGTGAGGCGGCCTTGTCCTTTGAGTCTATCACCCCCTCAAGGGTTTTTAATTCGATAGCGCTAAGGATAACGCTAAACAATGGCGACGGAGCAAGGCCAAAAGTCTCTATTAAATCCCTGCCTGTGATAAACCGCGGGGCGGTCTTTCGGGGAAGGTATTCACACTCGTAAAAATCCAGAATGTCCCCGCATATGATTAGGGTATCTTCATGGCCTTGGGGCTTTGCGCTTGCGTCCGCCGCCCACACGATAACAAGGGCGTAGATATTGTCTCCAACGGCGTTTAAAAGCCTGATGAGAGGTTTTTTCATTGAGGCAAGGACGTGGTGCCCAGCTTGTTTGAACGCCAAAATCCTCATGTGGTGCTTTACGAGCATGGTTACGAATTCGGTCTCTTTTGCGGAGGCCTTAAATCTGCTCAATACCTCGGCGGCAATCCCCGTGCCTTCGTGTTCGTGGCGATGAAACGTGCAATCTCCATCTGCTGAGAGCCGCCGCGTTGGATATTTCCCTGCGTCGTGAAGCAGTATGGAGAGTTTTATGAGGGCACCTTTGTGTGGTGACATTGCCAGCCACGCATCAAGGTTGCCGGGAGTCTGCAATGGATTGTTAATTATCTCGTCGGCAGCCTCATATGCGGCCATCGTGTGGTCAAACACGTCGAGGTGATGAAAGCGGTTTTGTTTCAGGCCCCTGAGTGGTTCAAGCTCTGGCAGCAGCACCAAAAGAAGGCCGGTCTCACACGCTGATTTTATAATTTCTGTGCAGTGGCCGGTGCTCAGGAGCATCTTAAGCTCTGCCCACAGACGTTCGGCGGCAGCCACTGAAATCAGCCCCCTGAGGTCAGAAATTGAGGTAAGTGTATCGTGTTCGATGGTAAAGCCTAGCTCTGCCGCCACCCTGAAGGCCCTCAACAGCCTGACAGGGTCTTCGGCCAGATTATCCCTTGAAACCATCCTGATTATTTTGTTATCAATATCGGCCAGTCCGCCAGTTACATCAATTACGGTATGCGTGGGATCAAAAATCGAAACGGCAAGGGCATTGACCGTAAAATCACGGCTGCTGAGGTCGCTCCTGATGCTTCCTCCCCTTAGGGAAGTAAAATCAAATATGCAGTCCCCTTTTACGACCCTTGCGGTTGGAAATCTCTCATGCAGCACCACATATGCCCCGTTTATGGCGTCGGCAAAGCGTTTCGCATTAGAAAAAGGACTGTCGCCAAGGACAAAATCGTAGTCCCGTATCTTCCGGTTCAGGATGAAATCCCTGACCGTACCGCCCACCAAATAAGCCTCGCGGCATGAGCCAAGGTGCCTCATCAGGATGTCAATATAGGGTATCTTATTAGTCACCGCTGCAACCGGGGAGTTTGTCCTTCTATATGAACGCCCTTGACTGGATTGCCGCTATGCGGGCTGTTGAGCTGTCCGTCAACCCGGCCAAGGCAGCCTCATCGGTATCAAGATGCAGCTCAAGCGTATAGTCAGGGCCTACCCTGACAAAGACATCACTGAGTATGGTGTCTGAGATGGCCACACTTATGACGTCATGGTCTCTGATACCGTACGAAAGGGCGTCTTCGGGGCTCATGTGGCAATGTCTCCGGGGGCAGATGGCACCGTTGTCAACTTTTACTGTGCCGACAGGCCCAACAATCGTAACAGAGGCCGCGCCGTCAAGGTCGCCGGAGAGCCTTACAGGGGCGTTTATGCCGAGTTTAAACTCCTCCGTGCGGCTTATCTCCACCTGCGTCTCTCTTTTGAACGGGGCAACTATCCTGACGTCTTTTATTGTGCCCATAGGGCCTGCCAAACTAAGTGTCTCTTCGGCGATAAACGACTGCGGCTGCCTGAGCTGGTGTTTCTTTGTAAGTGTCTTTCCCTCGCCAAAAAGCGCGGTGAAGTCTGCTTCGCATAAGTGGACATGGCAGCCTGTAACATAAACTGGAATCTGTCTTGTTGTTTTCGGGGTGGGTGTTGTCTGTCGCAGGGCCAGGGCATGGAGGGTCTCTCTGGCAATCATTCGTTCTTCGTCAGCGGCTACGACAAGGATTTTAACTGGTGCGCCTTCAGCGGAGATTTCCTCAATATGGCCCCTCTTAACCTTTGCCCTCTCGTTTGCCTCTTTTGAGATGATAAGGCCAATATTGTCAAGGCCGTGGCATACCCTGCCGCGAATCGCCGCCGAGTTTTCGCCGATTCCAGCCGTGAATATCAGCGCGTCAATACCGCCCAACACAGCCGCATACGCGGCAATGTATTTTTTTAGCCGGTAGCAAAACAATGACACCGCGGTCTTTGCCCTGGCGTTACCGGCGTCGGCGGCGTCAAGTATTTCTCTCATATCGTTACTAAGTCCTGTGAGACCTTTAAGCCCACTTTCCTTGTTCAGCAAGTTATCAATGTCCTTGACGCCGAGCCCGGCGTTTAACAGATAAATCAGTACTCCTGCGTCAATATCGCCGCTTCGCGTGCCCATGACAAGGCCCTCCAAAGGGGTCATCCCCATGCTCGTGTCAACACTCGTGCCGTGGTCTATGGCGCATATGGAGTCCCCGTTGCCAAGATGGCATGATATGATTCTCAGTTCCCGCACGCTGCGCTTAAGATATGCCGCCGCCATCAATGAGACGTAATTGTGGTTCGTACCGTGAAACCCGTAACGGCGGATGTTTTCACCTATGTGGTATTTTTCCCCAATATCGCGGGAGATGGCGTATAAGAACGCGCTCTCAGGCATGTTCTGATGAAAGGCCGTGTCAAAAACCGCTACCGCGCCCTTGTGCGGCAGGAGTTGCCGCATCGCCTCAACTCCGGCAAGGTTATAGGGATTGTGAAGCGGTGCAAGGGGGATACACTGCCTGATGCCCTCAATGACATCGTCAGTTATCACCGCCGAGTTCTTAAACTTATCCCCGCCATGCACTACCCTGTGCCCTATGGCGTCTATTTCGTCAAAGGCGGCGATAGCGCCCATTGAAGTGTCGGTCAGGGCGGCCTCCATGTCAGCGAAGGCCTTAGGGAAATCATGGACTTCAACTTCTCTTTTCACCTCTGATTTTTGTGATTTTATCTTGTGGTATGACGCGCTTGTGCCGATTTTCTCTATAAGGCCCTCCATAAGGGGGACGGGATTAGACGTGTCAAAGAGCGAGTATTTTAATGAAGAGCTGCCGCAGTTAATAACCAGAATCTTTGCCGGTTTAAGCACGGATGAGAAGTTTAAATCATAGGGGTCGGGGTTTTCCTGTCTTGACGCCTTGTATAGGGCGATAATGGCCTCATTCTGAGCCTTTTGAAGCATTCTTTTATTAATCAGCGCGGCCATTTTAGCGATGGCCGCTGTGTTTGCCACAATCACCTGAGATAATATATCGCGGTCAAGGGCGATACAGCGTGTGGATGCAACGGCAATAACATCGGCCACCTCAGGCTCACCCGTGATAATGGACATCTCACCAAATACATCGCCTGATTTTAATGTGGCGGTGAATAATTTACCGCCCATGGAGTCCATAAAAATCACCTCGCCCCTGCCTTCTATGATGATATAGAGAAACCTGCCCGGCTGCCCTCGCGATATTATCTTTTGTCCTGAGGAGTAGTCAGCAACCGTTGAGACCGCAAGTAGCTCATTAAGTTCACTATCCGTAAGGTCTGAAAAATAATGACTCGCCATAAGAAACGCCTTTGTATCCATTTCGCCACACTCCTTCTATTTAGTAATACATTTAACTATCTCACCCACATACATCCTGTGATAATCCTTCAGCGGGTAGTTGGCCTCTATTGCCGGGTCAATGAAACGGCCTGGGTCTATGTCGTGGGTATATATCTTTCTGCACAGAAACACGAGGCGAGCCTCCTTAAAATATACCGTCTCGTCGCCAGCAATGGGGGTAAGGCCAGTCCCGGCCATCTTGTCTGTGTCTCTGCCTGAGTGCGTGCCGCAGAAAAGGAGCGTTTTCTTGTACTCCTCCGCAAAGAAAGAGAGACTGAACATGGGGGATTTTTCCATAAAGCCATACGTATGGCGGGTAGGGCGCACGACACAGGTGCAAATCTTTTTTGCCCACATGACGCCAAACCCACCCCAGCTTGCCGTCATCGTGTTAAAAGACTCCGCAGTGCCGGCCGTAACGAGCATCCACTGGCTGCCAATGGCCTTAAAGGGATTATCCGGCAGCTCCTCAGGGTCTGCCTCAATGAACTCATCTGACATAAATATCTCCTTATTGCATTTGTTATCAACTGTTTAATATAACATACCTAAGCAATAAATTTATCGCCTGCTGAGTTTGTAAAGAAGAGGGTGGGGCGGGTGTGCCGTAAGCCCAAACGTGTGAAAAAAATTATCCTCAATTATCTATTACTACCATGACACTTTCAGGTGAAATACTGTACAATACCACAAGAGGAGATGTCTGCCGGCTGAAACGCAATGGAACAAAATCTTTACGACATGATAGCGGATTATATGGAGAAGGGGTTTTTGGACAACATCATTGATATGTTCAAATATGAGCCGGAGGTCTATCCGGCGGTGCTCCGGCTGATGGGCGACGAGCGAATGCGTGTGCGCATTGGGGCTATAGCCCTTCTTGAGTCCTTGGCCGGGATGAACTTTGTCCATCTTGGGGAGATTGCCGATTCTATAGCGCCACTTTTGAAATCGGAGACTACACTTATCAGAGGTGACTCGGCCTATGGCCTTGGCATAATAGGCGTAAAAAGACATATACCGCAGTTGCAGTGCCTGTTAAACGACGAAATACCGGACATAGTCGAAACGGCCATTGACTCAATCGCGGCGATAGAACAAAGGGAGGCATGAGGTAACTAAATGATTAAGGGGCATAGGCGTGGATAGAATATCTCAACCGTTGTTTGTCATAGCGGCACTGGTGGTGTTTGCCGCCGCGGCAGCCATCATATATGTATATCTGAAGAGGAAGGAAAAGAAAGAGGCCTTTGATGAGATCGTCGAAAATGCCGGCAGGCTATTTGAGGAGCGCTCCTCCTCAAAGGCGCTGCAGGGGCATCAGAACGTCCTGGAACAGATAAACAAAAAGAGTAACCCGTTGCTCTACGCCCAGGTAAATCATCGTATTGGAATCAGCTACAGAAGGCTTGCCGAGGAGGCAGATAACGAGAAGAATCTAATCCTGGCCATAGACTCATATGAAGAGGCACTGTCGGTATATGCCGGAGGCACGGTGGCAACAGTGCCAAATGAAGAAATGCCGTCCGACGAGTATGCCATGATATGGTTTGATATAGGAAACGCCCTGTGGGCGCTGTCGGAACTGAGAGACGAACAGGTAAACATTCAAAAGGCAATCAACGCCTATGAGCATGTATTAAAGATTTATAACATGGAAAATAACCCCGTGAAATACGGCACAGTGCAAAACAGCCTTGGCCTTGCCTACTGGGAGTTGTCGCCGCTCAGCAACAAAGAGGAAAATCTGTCAAAAGCCGCAGCGGCCTATGAAGAGGCTATAAGAAGCGGGACGTTCGATAAGTACCCTCGTGCCTGTGCCGAGATTAACCACAACATAGGCCTCGTCCTTTGGGAACTCTCCGCGCTCAGAGACAAAAAAGAGAACCTGACAAAAGCAGCCGACTTCACCGAGGCATCCATACGGTTAATTGACATGGACAAAGACCCTGTCCAATATGCCATAGCACAAGACCACCTTGCCGGCATCTATGACGACTTATCAGAGGTAACTGACAACAAGGCCGAAACCCTGATAAAGGCCGTCGCCGCCTACGAAGAGGCCCTAAAGGTTCGCACCCCGGTCGAATATCCGATTGAATACGCAGTCCTAAAAAACTGCATGGGAAACACCTTTGGGGCATTAACTGACAGTGGTGGCAGTGAAGTATATATGATGAAGGCCGTAGCGGCATTTAAAGACGCCCTCAAAATATACACCCCCGAAGACTTTCCGAAAGACTACGCCATGACGATGAACAACCTTGGCAATGCCTATACGCTCCTGTCAGAAAAACAAGAAACAGAGGGGAATCTTAAACTGGCTGTCTATGCGTTTAAAGAGGCGCTCAAAATATTCTCGCCAGAGGAATTAGAGTACTTCTATACACAAAGCAACATGGGAAACGCCTTCCTTGCCTTGTCTGAGGTGTGCGACAAAGAGGAAAATCTCATGAAGGCAGTACGCTCATACGAAAAGGCGTTGAAAATCGAAACCGCAAATCAGTTCCCGTTTAAATATGCCCAAACACAGTATAATCTTGGAATTGCCTGCCATGCCCTGTCAAATATGCAAAATAAAAAGGAAAATCTCAACAAGGCCGCATACGCATTCGAAAAGGCTATGGGCGTCTACACCCCCGAGGACAACCACATGAAATACGCTGAAATAAAGAACAGACTTGACTCTATCCTCCAAAACCTGACTACGATAGGGCAATAGCCACATCCTGCAGAGGGGGATTGTCCTTGTTATCTAATACCTGGTTGCATCCAAATGAGTAATAATCATTCTTATAACATAATCATCGGCAATGTCACACAACGCGCACATATAACAAAGGCGGTTAAGCGGCAGAGACATTTTATAGGCATGACGGTTTACTTATTAATGGGTACGTAAGTATGAGGACATGCTCTCGCACAAAATGGCCTTTCATTCATGGTTGACTTGTCGTCATTCCGGCTTGTCCGGAATCCGTTTCTACGCATCCTCAAGGCAAATAAGATTCCGGACAAGCCGGAATGACAGACTAAGGTAAATTCATTGCGATTTAGCAGTAGGCAATGTCACCTTACTAATGTACGCCTTAGTACTTATGTCCCTAATTCTATCACAAACTCCGCCCCGCCATCTACATTGCTGACCTCAAGGCTGCCGCCCATGTTTGTCTCAATGATTGTTTTTGACATATATAGTCCAATCCCAGTGCCCTTTTCCCCCTTTGTCGTATAGTAGGGGTCAAAGATTTTGTCCATTATATGCTCTGGTATGCCGCCACCATTGTCTTTTATCGAGATTATTATCTTATTTCCTTCTGTATTATTAATTATATTAATATCAATCCGCCCCTGTATCGTATCTCCAGCGTCTCTTTTTGAAGTAATGGCGTCTTTTGCGTTATTAATAATATTCAGTATCACCTGTTTAAACTCATTGGGGTATCCTTCTGTAACAAGTATTGTATCTTGAGAAGTTATCATGGAAATATCCACATCGCTTTTCTTAAACATCTGTTCAAACATTGAGAGAAGTTCCTGTATGGTAGTTTTTATATCGAATCGAACTTTTTTCTTTGACGGCTTGAAAAAGTCCTTGAAGTCTTCTATCGTTTTTGACATAAAATACACTTGATTCATGGTTGTATCAACGGTCTCCTGAATATACTTCTCGTTGAGTTCTCCGTAGTTATAGGCCTCTTTAATGTCCTGCACCACCATACCTATGGCATTTAGGGGCTGCCTCCACTGATGCGCTATCAACCCTATCATCTCACCCATGGCCGCCATCTTGGATTGTTGTATAAGCATTTGCTCCTGCTGCTGCCTCTTCTGTGTTTCTTCAGCTACCAACTCCATAAGATGGTCATTTAATCTTTTCAACCGTTCTTCCATTATTTTACGCTCTGTGATGTCGGTGGAAACACCGCACAGCCCATATATTTTCCCCTCAGCGTCATAAAGAGGGCGCTTTATGGCCAAATAAATTGTTTTTTCCCCACTATTTTTCAGTATGAGATATTCTTCTATTTCAACTATTTCATTATTCTCAATTACACGTCTATCATTGCGCGAAAGTTCCTCAGCCGCCTCAGCGGTGAAGAATTTTGAATCAGTGCAACCAAGCAACTCTTCCATTGTACTGTTGGTGACTTCCAGTGCAAGACGATTCGCGTAAACATATCGTAAATCCATATCTTTGATAAAAACGCACGTGCCGACATTATCCAGGGCATCGAGAAGCCGTTTGTTATAATCATATGATTGTTTCAAATCCTCTTCCATTCTTTTACGCTCAACAGCCAGGGCGTAAATCGAGGCAAGGCGTTTTATAACATTTAAATCATCGTCGTTGTAATCTCTTTCGGCATTTGCCAGGGCAATCTGTCCTATAAGTGTATTTCCTATCACCGCGGGTACAGAGAGAAACCTCTTTATTGGAACGTGTCCTTGTGGAATTACTCCTTTATAAGACAAGTGTGTCTGAGGATTATTTGTGTAAAATCCTTCTTTTGTGTTTAACGAATGTCCCCACATTGCGTTATAACCATTCTTACCTTTGGGGAAAGCCAAACGGGTGCGCTTCGTATCCACCCTGCATATCTCCTGATTTGCCATATCACTGAAAATATGCCCGACATCCTCTTCTGTAATGGGGTCAACCTCGGACACATAACCGTGCAAACTTTCTGTGAGCCGCATAGATTTTTGATGGACTATCGCGGCAATATCGTATATGGTCTTATCAGGAGACAGCAGCGCCGCGGAGACCTCCGCGACAGCCGTCTGAAAATCAAGTTCCCTTTGAATCATAGCCTGAGCGTTTTTAATATCTGTAATATCATGAAATATCTCGAATTTATATATCGTCCCATCACTGTTTCTTAATGGAGTGTCAAACAGCGAATATGTCCTGTTATTCTTTAATGAGTGCCATTGCCACGTAACGCTTTTACCAGAAAATACCTCTTCATTTTTACACCACGCGCATGGCTCGCTCTTATCGTGGAAATACTCATGGCATTTACGTCCTTTCACTTCTCCAAAGTCGCGCATCAGCGCTCTATTGATAAAATATATTTCATGTTCTTTGGTTGTTATATACACACCGTCTTCCATTGTATCCATTATTGATTTGAGCTTGTCGCGCTCGGCACGGAGTTCTTCTTCCATGCGCTTATTTTCGGTGATGTCCTCAATCATGGCTATGCAGTAATCAACGCTACCGTCTGCGCGGCGCTTGCAATTGACAAAGAGCATCGTGTGGATAATCGCACCGTCCTTGTGAATAAATCTTTTTTCCAAATTATAGCCGTTTATTTCCCCGGCAAGGACACGGTTAAACTGCGTCACGTCTGGCTCAATATCGTCGGGATGAGTTATTTCAGCCCATGTCATACCGCGTAACTCGTCCTTGGAATAGCCAAACATTTTGGTCACTTTGTCGTTAACTTCTATCCAGCCCTTTTCTGGTGATGTTATTGCCGCCCCTACTGTGCTGAACTCAAATGCGGTGCGAAAGCGTTCCTCTGCCTCTGTCAATTCCTCAGTGCGTTTTACAACCATACGCTCAAGTTGATTTTTGTATTCTCTCAATTCCTCCTCTGCCTTCTTTCGCTCGGTAATGTCCTGAGTTGATCCTCTCAATTTCACTACATTGCCGTCAGCGTCCAACAAAGGTTCCCCTATAATGTTAGCGATTATTTCAGATTTATCAGGACGGCAAATGCGTATATCTAACTCATAAGGTTTACGTAGTTGCACCGCTTCCCCTACCACATCGTCAAAGCGCTGCCAGTCGTCGGGGTGGATATAGTTTTTGAGATCGGGGTAGAGCAGTGGGCCTTGTTTGGGATCTACACCCCATATATTGTACAGTTCTAATGACCATTTCGATTGCTGGCTTACCGGGTCATAAATAAATGTGCCAAAGTGAGCCTTAGCCTGTGCCTCTATTACGTCAAGTTCCTTTTCTTTCAGCGCGGCTTCCATCTCTTTCTTCTCTGTTATATCCTCAACTATGGCAAGATTAAGTTTTGGTTGATTTGATCGCATTTCCAATGGGATACTTGTAATGGTTACCCATGTAATTCTATTACTCTTGTGAATATATCGTTTCTCCATGCTAAAAACTGATATATCGCCTCTGTACAAACGTTCTAACCCTTCCAATTGCCGCTGAATATCATCGGGATGCGTGACTTCCTGATGTGTGCGGCAAGTCAGCTCCTCACAAGTATAACCGATAATATCGCAGTACTCCTCATTAACCTGAACAAAATTGCCGGAATCTGCCTCTGTAATGGCAGCCCCAATCGGCGCTTTCTCAAAGATAATCCTGAATCTTTGCTCACTCTCTCTAAGTTTGTCTTCTAATTCCTTTCTCTCTATCGCAACCGCATATATCGCCGCCAACCGCTCGATGACATATACGTCTCTGTCTGTATAATCCCTCGTGGAATTTGCCAGCGCTATTTGACCGACTATCTTGTTTCCCGATTTTACGGCAACGGATAAGAAATTCCTAATATCAACATGCCCGGGTGGAGTACAATTCTTATAGGACTGATGCCCTTTTGGCGTGTTGGTGAAGAAACTCTCTCCGGTGTTTAATGAGTGCCCCCACAGGGCGTTATAACCATCGGGGCCTTTAGGAAATCGGGCCGTTCGCCGCTCTTGTACAACCGTGCAGTTATTAGCCATCATCTCTGTAAGATTAATGGCGACGTTGTCTTCATTTTCGTCTATCAACGACACGTAGCCGTGTTCACTTTCGGTAAGTATTAACGACTCACCGTGTACGACTTTTGAAATGTCGTATTTATTAAATGCTGGATTTAACAGGGCTTCTGTCACCTTGGCGATTGAGGATTGAAGTGCTAATTCCTGTTTTAATTGTTCCTGCATTGCCCTTTGTTCGGTGACGTCATACACGGAGCAATAGGTTATGCCTTCTTCCGGGACAGGATTCGACATCCACATCAGACGCTTATACGAGCCGTCTTTACATAAATATCTGTTTTCAAACCGCATGACCTGATTGCCCTCAGACAATTGTTTGATTGCGTCCAATGTTGATTCTATGTCGTCGGGATGTACAAATTCCAGATATGGTTTCGATCTAAGCTCTTCAGCCGTATATCCAAGCGTTTTTTCAAACGATGGACTAAGCATTCTAAAATATCCATTAATATCGGCGGTACATAACATACTTATTGAAAGGTTAAAAAATCTGTTCAACTCTTCCTGCGCCTCTTTAGTCCGGGTAATGTCGGTGTGTATTGATATCCACACCGTGCCGTGGTGCGTATCCTCAAAAGTCGAAACGGTTGCAGAACACCAAAAATGCTCGCCTGTCTTTTTGATATTATGCACTTCGCCATGCCATGAATTTTTGTTATTTAATGATTCTATTATTTCATTTGCCACCTCTTCGGGAGTTTTATCGGTGGGGGCGTTGACTACGGAGATATTCCTGCCGATTAACTCGCCGGCATCATAGGCAAACATCTGCTCAAACTTCTGGTTGCAATAAAGGATTATTCCATCGTCGGCCCTGATAAGAACGACGCCCTCAGCCATATTGGACATTACTTCGTCCTGAAGCCTATGCTCTAAGACTAATTTATCCTGAGACGCCTCAAGCTCTCCCACCCTTGCTTGTAGCTCTTCTATAAGTTTGTCTTTCGCCTTATCGTCGTCTTTCACAAAGAAACCCCGCCTTTAATTGAATGTACGTTCTGATGGATGCTGACAAATAAATTCTACCACATATTGATGGGGAATTGCAAAATAAAAAGAGCATCCTTCGACAGGCTCAGGATGATTCGATTGTGGATGATTCGATTGTTCAAGTAACTTATATCTGTTCAAGTACCTTATATCGAATCATCCTGAGCCTGTCGAAGGATGCCCCGCACCCAACGTTATCACGAACTCCGCCCCGCCATCTACATTGCTGACCTCAAGACTACCGCCCATATTTGTCTCGATGATTGTTTTTGACATATATAGTCCAATCCCCGTGCCTTTTTCCCCCTTTGTTGTATAGTAGGGGTCAAAGATATTATTTATTATGTGCTCCGGTATGCCGCCGCCGTTGTCTTTTATTGAAATTATTATCTTGTCTATTTCTGTATTATTGATGATATTAATATCAATCCGCCCCTGTATCATTTCACCATCATCTCTTTTTGAAGTAATGGCGTCTTTTGCATTATTAATAATATTGAGTATCACATGTTTAAACTCATTTGGGTACCCATCTGTAATAAGTATTGTATCTTGCCCTGTTCTAATAGAAATATCTACATCGCTTTTCTTAAACATCTGTTCAAACATTGAGAGCAGTTCCTCAATTGTAGTTTTTACATTGAACTTTACCTTTGCCTTTGACGGTTTGAAAAAGTCCTTGAAATCATCTATCGTCTTTGACATAAAATGTACTTGATTCATGGTTGTATCAACAGTATTTTTTATATAATCCGCATTGAGTTCTCCGAAATTATAAGCCTCGTTTATGTCTTGTACCGTCATGCCTATGGCGTTTAGAGGCTGCCTCCATTGATGGGATATCATGCTTATCATTTCACCCATCGCCGCCATTTTTGATTGCTGAATCAGCATCTGCTCATGTTGCCGCCTTTTCTGGGTTTCTTCCACTACTGCACTTTCAAGTTCGATATTTAACCTCCTCAGTTCCTCTTCCATGCGTTTACGCCTTGTGACGTTACGAACAACATGCACCGCGCCCATTACCTTGCCCTCAGTATCCCGGACTGGACTGAAATGAAGCTCGTACCAACTTCTGTCCAGCTTTGTGTCTCCAAATTGTTGTGTAACCGTGAAATCCTCACCGCCAAGGGCGCGGCCCCAGAAGTCCATCGCATTGGCAAGATCATCCGGAAGGTCTGCAAGCGCTTGTCTCATCGAGTCGCCTTTGTTGAGATCCACGCCAAATATGCGCTTGAACTCATCGTGGAAGGCGGTATTAAACATCACATACCGGTACTCTGTGTCCATCATAGCGATGACATCCCTTGTGCTTTCCATGATTTTAAAGAGTTGTTCGCTGACCCCGTTTAACTCTTCCTCCACGAGCTTGCGTTCAGTGACATCCTGCAGGATTCCAACGGCCTCCTTCGCCCTGCCTTCATTGTCAAACAGGAATTGAACCCTTACATATACCCATTTTATCTGGCCATCCACAATGATGCGGTGTTCCCATTCACCCGGACCTCCACCGTTCATTGCAGCAGACCACGATTTCATGACAGACGCCTTGTCTTTTGGGTGCATACTGTCAATGCCCGTCTGCATTGTGAGTTTCATATTGCGTGGATGTCCATAGATATTGTACAGTTCATCTGACCCGCTCCACTTGTCCCCATCGTCTGAAAAAACCACGCGCCAACTGCCAATGTGGGCGATTGACTGCGCTAAATCAAGGTCTGACTTACTGTTTTTTAGTTCCTCTTCCATCGCCTTTTGTTTTGTAATATCATAAGAGAAGCCGCACACACCAGCAATATTATCTCTCTCATCCTTCAGGGGAAACTTTAATGCCAGATAATATTTGCATCCCGTTTCATGTAATCCCTTTGGGTATCCTACTTCCTCAAACTCCATCACATTGCCGGTATCCATAATATGCCTGTCATTGGCACGAAGCTGTTGCGCCATCTTATTATCAAAGAAATCGTAGTCCGTATATCTCCGGTTTCCTAATTCCGCCCTGGTTACATTAAACAATTCTTCCGTCATTTTATTGATAAAGGTATAATTGCTATCCTTGTCTTTAATATAAACATAGGCGTTGATGCCATCCATATATGATGAAAATAATCTCTCTGATCTCTCCAGCGCTATTTTTTCTTTCAGCAGTTCAGACGTGCGCCAGGCCACCTGCCGCCTAAGTATCATTATCCACGAGGAGATGAGAATAAGCACCACGCACATGATGCCTGCCGCCCATTTTACCTCATGCCAAGGGATTTCAGCATCCACGCCTCTTCCTGCCTCCTGACTAAAAAAACTACCTTCTTATGAAAATATTGTAACACAATCATGATCAGATCATATAGCCTCCAGCCGGAGTGCCGAGGCCGCCAACGGGCGGCAGCCCAAATTAAGTAGATAAAACGTGGGCGAGATTATGGGGTGAAGGGGGGTTACCCCCCTTCGTTTTTAATCCTTTACTCCGCGCCAATACCAATATATGCCCGAAGTTTTTCCTTTTCGAATTTCTCCTGCGCCTCTGGCTCACTGCTCATCAGCGACACCAGAATGCCTATTAAGAAGGCGGCGCCCATGGATATGAGTCCGGGGTTTTTGAGGGGAAATATGGCCTGTGGCATTTGAGCTGTCAGCTCCTTTTTCTTTGCGGCAAAGGCGGCCTTCTCATCAGTTACCGCCTTAGGGTCGGCGGCAGCCTTTTCTAACTCTTCCACCTTAGCCTTTGACTGTGTCTCGGCCTCGCTTATCTGCTTTTCTATGGCGGCCTTTTCCTTTACGTGGAATACATCAACCCACACCGTCGGGCTTATGATAATAAGTCCAACTGCCAGAATAAGACCCGTCCATATGCTGGCAACAGCGCCCTTAGTAGAGAATTTCTTCCACATTATAGACATGACAAGGGCGGGGAAATTGGCGCTGGCTGCCACAGCAAAGGCAAGCCCTACCATGAAGGCCACATTTTGCCCCTTAAACAGTATGCCCAGGAGCATGGCAGATACGCCAAGCCCGATTGTGGCCATTTTGGCAACCCTCACCTCGTCCTTTTCGTTGGCCTGCCCCCGTTTTATTACGCCCACATAGAGGTCGTGAGACAGCGCCGATGCCCCGGCCAGTGTTAAGCCCGCCACTACGGCAAGTATTGTGGCAAACGCCACAGCGGCCAAAAATCCGAGAAACACATGCCCGCCAAGTGCCTCAGCCAGCAGAGGGGCCGCCATGTTGCCGCCCTTGTCTATGGCCATTATAACCTTCTTTCCAACCAGCACCGCGGCACCAAACCCTATCGTCACCGTGAGGATATAAAAATACCCGATGAAGCCGGTGGCGTAGAAGACCGATTTTCTTGCCTGCTTAGCGTCAGGTACAGTATAAAACCTCATGAGTATATGAGGAAGGCCGGCAGTGCCAAACATTAGCGCAAGTCCCAGAGAAAACGCGTCTACGGGGCTTGTAATAAGTCCGCCGGGTTGCAGAAACTCAGGCCCGTACATTTTGGACGCACTGCCAAAAAGCTCCCCGTAATTAAACCCAAACTTTGACAGCGTAAGTATTACCAGTATCGTAGCGCCCCCAAGCAACAGTACCGCCTTTATTATTTGAACCCATGTGGTGGCCAGCATACCGCCAAAAAGGACATAGGCTATCATCAGGCATCCCACTATTAGTATGGCCCACTCATAAGGAAGCCCAAACATCAGCTTTATCAGCGTGCCTGCCCCAACCATCTGGGCAATCAGATAAAAGAGCACCGTAATGAGCGACCCCGCGGCAGCCGATGTCCTGATAGGCATACGCTTGAGCCGGTAGGCAACTACATCGGCAAAGGTATATTTGCCGAGGTTGCGAAGGGGTTCGGCTATCAGAAACATTACTATTGGCCAGCCCACGAGCCATCCAACTGAATAGATGAGGCCGTCGTAACCTTTTGTCGAGACCAGTCCGGCGATTCCCAAAAACGAGGCGGCGCTCATATAGTCCCCCGCCAGCGCCAGGCCGTTCTGAAACCCGGTGATGCTCCTTCCCGCCGCATAAAACTCCTTCGTCGTCCTCGTGCGCTTCGCCGCCCAATATGTGATACACAGCGTAGATAGCACAAACACAAAGAAAAACGCTATGGAAACAGGATGTACCTGTCCTATGATTGACTGAGCCATTGCTTATCCCTCCACCTTATCTCTTACTTTTTTTACCAGCGTGTCGTAGGTGTTATTTGCCCAGTAAACGTAAATACCGGTCAATACGCACGACATCACTATGACGCCCACGGCTATGGGAATCCCTATGGGAACACGCTCTGTGAGCATGGATGACAGAAAGGGCTTGTTAAAGGCTATCAGGCCGATGAATCCGAAGTAGAAGAATAGTTCAAGTATGGTCAGAACTATGGACACTGCGGATTTCTGTCCTGAGAGCTTTATGAAATCTTTGTCGTCCTTAAAGTTAAAGACTGCTTTGTTTGTTGACATATATAATCCTCCTTTTGTATTTTTACGGCATACAGGGCTGGCCTGTAGTACTAATTAGAAATTACTGAATTCTCCTGATTTTATGGCACCTCCTTGATTGCCAATCCTCAGCAAGTCGCCAATTCGCTCTACGCCGCAGCAGGCCAGGGCGGCAATAAAGCGCTGAAAAAGCTGGGCCGTTATGTAGGCGTCCATTATGGCGTTATGGCTGACTGACGTGGGTATGGCAAAATGTTTAGCGATTTCATAAAGTGAAGGGTTTGTTTCCAAAGAAATACTATCTGAGTGGTAATGTCTGTCTGAAAGCCATTTATAGACGGCCAGCGTGTCTATGGATTTGTTTCTGAACGGCCGTCCGGTGAGTCTTTTGGTTTCCCTGCCCAAAAAGGCCAAATCAATCTCCACGCAGTGCCCGATGATAACGCCATCCCCACAGAAGTCTATTAACTCCTGCAGCACCGCCTCTATGCCCTCTGAGGCCTGAACATCTGACGGCGTGATGCCGTGAATAGTAACGCTTGGGCCGCAAAGGGGGATTTTGGGATTGACAAGCCTGTAAAAGGTGTCTGTGAGGAGAATCCTGCCGCCTGACATTTTCACTGCCCCTATGGAGACAATAGCGTCTCGTTTGTAGTCAAGGCCGGTAAGTTCCAGGTCAAGCGATACTGCGTCAAGCGATTCAATTGTGGCGTTACGGCGCGTCCCGCGGTTGTTGAAGAGTCTGTCTATGAACGCTACCATATCATCTCCCTGTACCGCTCTATGACCATGCCCTGAATCTTTGATATTATCTGAAATGCCTCCTTTACAGTTCTCTTCTGAAGATTTGTTAGTCTGTCCGGTCTGATAAAATTATCAGGCGGCAGGGCGTTTCTTATCTTTTCGTACTGGTGCTGGATTCTCAGGAGCATTATAAACTCAAAGGCGTGGATAAGCTCCTCGGCATATTGTTTTACTATGCTGTGCTTATCCGCAAGCTCCTCTATGCGTTTAAGCGTGGGAGTTGAGCCTACTCCTTTTTCAAGGGCAAACAGTCTGACAAGGTCAACTATTGGCGACACTCCCTTGACCTTCAGATTGAGCATGTCCTTGTGTTCGCCGCTTTTTTCAACGACAAAGGTCTTGAGAAAGCCGATGGGCGGGGCATTTTTTATGGCCAGGCTTGCCGCCTTGCCAATCAGCAGTCTGTTGTCCGCTATGTGGGACTGAAGGTGTACTCTGAAGGCGTCTGCGAGGCCATCTTCACCACAGATTGCCCTGAAGTCGAAGAGGGTTACGGCATTGAGGACGGCCTCTGGCGTGGGTGTGGCAGTCCAGTTAGCGGCGTACCTCTTCCACGATTTCAGCGGTTGGCGCCACATGGGATTAGACGCCATGTAGTTGGCAGGGCAGGGCGGGAAGCCGACCTTAAACAGGGCGTCGCGCACTAATGCCGAAAATCTGGAGAAATAGTCCTGAGCCTCACGCGCCTCTGCCTCGTTTACCGGGTCGCCGTAGATAATTGCATTGTCCTGGTCTGTCTTAAATGTCTGCTCTTTCCTGCCCTCACTTCCAAATCCAAGCCACACATAGGCAACCGGAGGAGGGCCAAGCTCTTTTTCAATGAGCGTTATTACCTTCCTTACGAGCCTGTCGTTTATCTCGGTGATGATTCTAAGGACATTGCCAGCCCTTGCCCCGTCACTAAGCAGCATATTATAGACGCCATTTATCTTGCCTGAGACGGGGATAAGCCCGTTGACAGACGACTGCGCCTCTATGTCCTTTACGATGGCAAGCGGCGAGGTGCCCTGCAAAAGCATTAAATCATGGTTTGTAAGTATGCCCCAGAGGCGCTTTTCTTTCATTACTAAGAGATGGTGGACGTTATTTTTGACCATGCTCAACACCGCCTCATAGCAGTACTCATCCGCGTCCACGCTTTTGAGGGAATGGCTCATAACTGTGTTAACCGGCTCGTTTACATCCTTGCCACGGGCGACAACCTTATCGCGCATGTCGCTGTCGGTGACGATTCCAACAGGGGCACCACCGGCGTCGAGAAAGATTAGTGAGCCGGTATGGCGTTCTGTCATAATGCGGGCTGCCTCTCTTATGGATATGCCGTGCGGGGCGGTTGAGAGATTTCTCTTTGCCACCGCCCCCACGCGGGTGTTAAAGAGGATTTTATCGCCGCAACTGTAAGTGAAATGCTTGTATTGGAGTTCCATCACGGCATCGTTGGCAACGGGATGCAGAAAAGACTTCGAGAACAGGTTTCTTGCCTCGTCGTCAGTGTCAATGAGTTTCTTTATCTGGTCCTTTCTCAGCAGATAGCATATGGTGTCATCTACGGCCTTAACATCAGTCCAGGGCACGTCTTCACCAAAAAGAGAATGGTAACCGATGACATCACCTTCGCCCTTGTAGTCAATCAACACCTCTTGTCCTTCGTAATCCAGAGAGTGTTTTGCCCCGCCTTTTCTTATGACGAACAGATAGGCCTCGCCGGGGCCGTCTTTCTGAGTGATTACCGCGCCCTTAGGGTAGAACTCTGACGCTATGCCCCTAATAGCGCTGGTGAGCGCCCTGTCGCTCAGAAACTGAAAGGGTGGAACCTTCCGCAAAAACAGGACTATATCGTCTAAAATCATACAGACTCAGACAGAAAGATTGCCCTAACTTGCTCCACGCCACCCATACCCACGCCACCCATACCCACTTCACCCATACCCAATTGTAATAAAAAAGCGATTTGTACTAAAAGTATCTCTTTAGCAATCCCTCAAAAACCTGTCCATGGCGCGCTTCGTCTTTACACATTTCGTGTACTGTGTCATGGATGGCGTCGAGATTGAGCTGTTTGGCCTTTGTGGCAAGGTCTTTTTTACCCTTACACGCGCCGTTTTCCGCGTCAACACGCGCCTTCAGATTATCTTTGGTGCTTGCTGTGAGCACCTCGCCGAGGAGTTCCGCAAATTTAGCCGCGTGCTCAGCCTCTTCAATGGCTATCCTTTTGTAGGCCTCGGCAACCTCTGGAAAACCCTCCCTGTCGGCCTGTCGGCTCATGGCAAGGTACATGCCCACCTCGGTACACTCTCCCATAAAGTTGGCCCTTAAACCTTCCAAAATCTCATTGTCCACGCCCTTGGCTACCCCTATTCTGTGCTCGTCTGCCCACTGTAGGGCACCGTCGCTCTTTTCGATGAATTTCTCAGCAGGGGACCCACATTGCGGACACTTATCAGGCGCCGCCGTCCCTTCGTGCACATAACCACACACGGTACATATAAATTTCTTCATGAGCTATACCTCCTTATAGTGGCGTTGATTATAGACGATTGTGCCTGTTTTAATCAATAGAAATGTAAACATTAATTAATCGGGCTTTGCTTATTGCCGCCGGTTTGATTATAATAATGCCGGTTGAGGACAGAAACATTTTACAGGCATGATAAACAATTAAGAGGTATCAAATGAAAAGGAAAAAGGTAAGCATAATTGGCGCGGGCCATGTCGGGGCATCAACGGCACAGTTGCTCGCGCTTGCCGGGATTTCAGACGTTGTGCTTTTTGATGTTGTTGAGGGGATGCCCCAGGGCAAGGCACTTGACCTCTCTCAGGCATGTTCGATATGGAATTCCGCCGCTTCAGTTATAGGCACAAACAACTACGCCGACACGGCAGGGTCTGACGTGATTGTTGTAACCGCGGGGATTGCCAGAAAGCCCGGCATGTCCAGAGACGATTTACTCAGGACGAATGCCGGGATTGTCAGTGCCGTCGGGCGCGGGATTGCCGGTGGCAGCCCCGACGCGGTTATCATAGCCGTTACCAATCCGATGGACGTGATGGCGCATCTGCTGTATAAGACAACGGGGTTTGCTCATCACAGGGTGATGGGAATGGGCGGTGTGCTTGACGCGGCACGCTTTAGTACGTTTGTCGCGTGGGAGCTGAATGTCTCCCCCGGCGCTGTAAATTCAGTTATACTGGGCGGGCATGGCGACCAGATGGTCCCAATGCCGCGATTCACGACCGTTAACGGCGTGCCGGTTACCAAACTCATACCAGAGGACAAAATCGAGGCCCTTGTAGAGCGCACCAGAGGGGGCGGGGCGGAGATAGTCTCCCTCCTGAAGACCGGAAGCGCATACTATGCCCCTGCGGCGGCCACGTTTCAGATGGTCAAGGCCATACTGTTTGACGAAAAAAGGCCGCTTCCCGCCGCGTGTTACCTGACAGGGCAATATGGGATAGAAGGACTTTTTGTCGGCGTCCCGGCCATTTTGGGGGCGGGCGGGGTTGAGAGAATCATTGAACTGAAACTAGACGATAAGGAACGGGAGGCATTTGTTAAGTCAGCGGGTGCCGTGTCTGGCCTTGTCAAGACACTAGATATTTAAATTGCCTATGCAGTTAACTCCGATATAGGGTTCTCTGGATTCCTGCTTTCGCAGGAATGACAGACAAGGCAGGGCAAATGAACACATAGACGTGTCATTCCTGCGAAGGCAGGAATCCAGTTTTTGGTTAACGGAGCTAACTGTATAGGCAATATATTTAATAATTTTAAAGGAGGTAAAACACATGGAAAGGACTTTCTCAATAGTGAAACCAGACGGAGTGAAAAAGAATCTTATAGGCGAGGTAATCAGCAGATTCGAGAGGCAGGGGCTGACAGTCGCCGCCCTCAAGATGCTGCATCTGACGAAAAAAGAGGCCGAAGGATTTTACGCGGTTCATAAGACAAGGCCGTTTTTTGACAGCCTGACGACCTTTATGTCCGAAGGGCCGATTGTGGCGATGGCCATAACAGGCAACAAGGCCATAGAAAAAGTGAGAGAACTCATGGGGGCGACGAACTTTAAGGACGCCGCACCGGGGACAATAAGGGCGGACTTTGCCTCAGACATTGAGCATAATATCGTTCACGGCTCGGATTCCCCTGAATCGGCAGCCTTTGAGATTTCATATTTCTTCTCTTCGCTTGAGATATTTTTTTAAAGTAAAACTTTAAGAAATCCAATGGAGGGGTGTTATGGCTAAAAAAACAGGTTTTCTATACAGCGATGTATATCTGAAACATGAGATGCCCGAATCTCATCCTGAGTGCAGCGACCGGTTAAGGGCGATAACGGCGGATTTGCAGGTATCGAAGATGTGGCCGTCGTTGATTAAGATAGCGCCTGAGCAGGCCTCATACGAGGCAATCAGGGCAGTACATGCCGACGAATATATTCAGCAGGTACAGCGTATGAAGAGGGGTTATCTTGACCCTGATACCTTTATGTCTGAAAACACGTACGAGGCGGCGGTCTATGCGGCCGGGGCGATTATTACGGCTATAAAGAAATGTAGGGATGGCGAACTTGAGCGAGCATTTTGTGCCGTCAGACCGCCGGGACACCATGCCGAGGAAGACAGGGGGATGGGGTTTTGCATCTTCAATAATGTGGCTATTGGGGCGCGGTTTGCCCAAAAAGTTGGGTATAAGAAGGTGTTTATAGTAGATTTTGACGTCCACCATGGAAATGGCACTCAACACATGTTTTATGACGATGACACGGTGTTTTATTTCAGCACACACCAGTATCCCCACTATCCGGGGACGGGTGGGGCGGCTGAGGTAGGAGTAGGGAAGGGCATGGGGTTTAATTATAATATCCCGCTGCGCGCTGGTTCAGGCGACACTGAAATGCACGAGGCGTATCACGTAAAGCTCCACGAGCAGGTTGCTAAATTCTCACCCGATATAATCCTTGTCTCAGCCGGGTATGATATCCACCGCAGTGACCCGCTTGCTGGCCTGAATGTCACTAACGCCGGTATCAAAGACATAGTGGAAGGCATACTAAGCGCCAAGAGGGGGATTCCTGTAATCTTCACCCTTGAGGGGGGCTATAGCCTTGAGGCCCTTGCCGCGTCTGTCCTGATAACGATGGAGGAGCTGCTGAACTTTGAGTGATACCAAAATACGATGAATGAAGTAAGTATCTGTCTGGTTTTTGGCTTATGTGCACATGTACGCTGTATAGCGTTATGTACCGAAAGATGGGCAATAGGAAAAGGAATGGACGAACGGGTGAAGCTGTGTCGCACCTGACACTTTTCGCGCTCCTTTCGATGAAGGAGAAAAAGATTGAATAAAGGAAAAATACAGGTTCAGGATGTTGATCTTGCTAAGGCAGAGATTGCGCTGTGGCGTGCGGCTGTCAAAGCGAAAAAGATTGCCGGGAAAACGAATACCCCGCTGGTTGTGTACGAAGGAGGATGTATAGTCAAGAAGTTTTCCGAAAAGCAAGGCACTCCAAACCATCGCAGTCGTAAGAGTTGAGATAATTTCAACTCATCAAAAATAAGGATTGGGAAACAATAGTGACACATCCCAATTAAGGCAAAATCTTCCTGATAAAGGCGTCCGCATTATAAGTCATTAGGAATAATTAGGAATGAAAGAACGCGTTTCTCAGGTTGGAGGGACCCTGCATATTAAAGGGGCTTCCGGTACCGGGACGGTGGAACAATCTCTGCACAATGATGTATAATTAAAGAGCATGGTCTTGTCAATATGATAAAATATAAAGATATCAACCACTTGGCACTAGTGACTTCAGACATGGACAGAACGATTCGTTTCTGGCGGGATTTGCTGGAGCTGAAACTCGTCGGCGGTGTGTCGAAACGTGGCAATAGACAATATTTTTTTCAGATTTCTGAAAGTTGCCTGATAGCTTTTTTCGAGTGGCAAAACGTCAACTCGTGTAAAGAGAAAGAGGCAGGTTCTCCGGGTGAGGAGTGCACCTCATTCGATCACGTATGTCTTGAAGTAGAGACCGCGGACATTCTATGGTTGTTAAAAGACAGGCTTGATGCCGCCGACATTTGGGTGTCGGAAGTCATAGACAATGGTTTTATCCACTCCATATTCACTAACGACCCTAATGGTATATCTGTGGAACTCTGCTACAGGGTGCCAGGGGTGGATATGTCGCAAGACCTCCACATAGTTGATTCCACACCCAGCGCAGTAACGCTTCAAGGTCGCAACCCCCAGTCATTTTGGCCGGAATTGAAAAAACCGACTTCACTGAGTGAACGTAAGGTTTTCCACGGTGAGCTGAGCGTCATTGTCAGTGGTGAGGATGCCCTGCCATGGGAATGAAATTAGGGACACATCCAATACTGTCCGGTATGATAATTGCTGAGCGAAACAATTTGCGGCGGTGAGGGGGGTCTCAGGATTTTGAGTAACCTAACGGGCGATGTCGATGATTTAAGGCATTGTCAGCAATGCCGTTAATCGAACATAGCTCTCGCCATGATAGCTGCGGAGAAAAAAATACCCCTCAGCTATTTATCAGATTTTTTGCAAACTTTCTATATGTTATTCTAATTCCCCGTCAGTAGACACGCCCATAAAGTGAAAACACAGCATTTCATATGTCCGCTTCGTGGGCTTTCTGCCTATCATAGCTCAATTTTCGTCATGACATGCCCACGTTAAAACGCTTCCCCCTTCTGACAGCCTGTAAAGCAGCATATTTCCTAAATATAGGTAAGGCCAAAACTATACAAAACGATTACGCTTACTCCGCATTTTAGAATTAAAGCACCAACGCCGTCATATGTCTATATAATCTATAAGGTCAGGGATTTGTTCTTTTACCTGCTTTTTAGATTTCTTTACCGCGCGCTCAAAAAGGCGCTTTATGAGCAGCTTGCCTCCGGCATCCCGTATGTCGTATTTCAAGTGATCAATGATTAATTCTATTGTGCTGCGGTACTGTATAGGGTCTTTATTTTTATCAATGCCGCGCAGTACTTCTATGCACTGGGCTATGGCCTCAACGCCCGCCAGCGCCCGGGCAAGTTCAGATTCAGGGTTAGATTTGGTCACTGCATCCACAACGCCGAACTCCAGGGTTTCATTTAACAGGTATTCTTTTATCATCGAAAGCGTTATCCTGCCTACCAGCTGATGCTTTATGTGCGGCGCTGCGAGGACCAAAAACCGGTAGTATTCATTAGCCAGCGTATTTGCAAACTCACGCGGAAGGTCTTTTATGGTAGTTATCTCAGACCGCATAAGCTCTTCACATAGCGGCAGCAAATCCTCATCAGGCGTCAGTTTATCAGTCGTCACACTGTTTCCCCGGGATTAAAGTCATGTATTTTTGATTCCTTTTGATTTGTATCATCACCGCCGCTCCTAATGGTTGAGTATAAGTGAAAGGCGCAGTCAGGACCTATCAGCCGTGCCGCCCCCTTGTAGTGAATCCACACCTTGCCCTTCATAATCATCGTCCTGTACTTGTACCTGATTCTCATTTGCTCGGCCTTTTCTGTCTTCATACCCCTATCCCTCGTGGTTCTTTTTTTCGATGGCCCTGCGATAAAGTCCTTCGTATTGCCTTGCGGCGGCAGCCCACGTAAAACGCTTGCTCATCGCCCTTTGGATAAGGCACTCCATCAGGTCTTTGCGGTTGTAGTATGTATAGACCGCCCACTTAACCGTGTTTATGAGGGCGTCGGCGGTCAGGTCATAGAATTTAAATCCCGTGCCGGTATTATCCAACTCGCTGAGGTTTTCTACGGTATCGTTAAGACCCCCGATTGCCCTGACAATGGGTAGCGTGCCATAGCGCATACTGTACATCTGATTCAACCCGCATGGCTCAAAGCGCGAGGGCATAAGGAAAAAGTCCGACCCCGCCTCAATCTTATGCGCAAGCGTGTTGCTATAACCGATGTAACAGCCAAACTTATCTTTATGTAGGTTGGGTATATCGCCAAAGAAGAAGTGCGCCCACACCTCGCCCGTCCCCAGAAGCACAACCTGAACATCCAGCTCTAAAATCCCGTATATCGCCTCGGCAAGGATGTCTATGCCTTTTTGCTTGACCAGACGCGTTACAAGCCCTATGACAGGGACGTCCGGCCTCTGTGGCAGTCCGAAAACCTTCTGTAAATCGGCTTTACAGAGCGCCTTGCCCGCGAGATTATCTATTGAGTAGTTGGCTGATATGTGTGAATCGGTTTCGGGATTCCAATTTTCGTAGTCAACTCCGTTTAGGACGCCATATAAATCTGCCGCCCTGTCTCTGAGGACGCCGTCAAGGTCAGCGCCAAACTTAGGTGTCTGGATTTCCACGGCATATGATTCGCTGACTGTGTTTATGAGGGTTGAATGATATATACCGCCTTTGAGCAGATTGGTCTTGCCATCCCTTTCAAGTTCGAGGTAATTAAAATGCTCCCACCCGACCCCGAGGACGTCCATGAGGCCCTCGTAGAACTCCCCCTGATGCAGCATGTTGTGAATGGTCAACAATGTGGCGGTACTGCTGAAAACGGGGTCGTCTTTGTAGGCGGTGTTCAGGAAAACTGGTATAGCCGCGGTGTGCCAGTCGTTTACGTGGACGCAGTCTGGCCTGAACCTCAGTGACCTGCAAAGTTCTATCGCAGCCCGCGAAAAAAATGTAAAACGGTTGTCGTTGTCCATGTAGCCGTCGCCGTCAGCAGTTGAATAAAGCCCACCCGGGCGGCCAAAGAAATATTCGTTTTCAATAAAATAGACAGTAGTCTGTGTGCCGGGCAATTTGCCTTCCATCACAGAGGCCTCCACTGTGCCGATTACCCCCATAGGGACTGAAAGCCTCTTTTTACGTGCCTTTAATTTGTATCTTCTGGGGTCTATCTGATAGTAGAGCGGCAGGACGAGCCTGACATCGTGCCCTATCTCTGACAGCGCCGCTGGCAACGCCCCCGCAACATCGGCAAGCCCGCCTTCCTTCACGAAAGGGACGGCCTCGGAGGCCACTATTAAAATCTTCAATCGTGACTCAGCCATTGCTGATATTATTATAACATTTATTGGGCAGTGTCATTGTGAAAGATTTCTACAAATATTTATACCGGCGCAATCTTAGTATAACGGGCAGACGCGATGCCGCGATGGTGGAAATTATTATTGAATTAGTTAAATATTTACTGTTATACTTATTGAAGTCATATAAATCACCAGTAAACATGGGGGGCATCAGCATGAAATTAAAAATCTATCTATTAGCGGTATTATTATATTTCGTTACGGCATTTCCTGCATGGGCGTGGCCAGTCAGCGTTCCTAAGACCGGGCAGACAAGCTGCACTGATAATGCCGCTTGTACTGGCACAGGGCAGGATGGTGATACACTTTCTGGATATGCCTGGCCAAGTCCAAGATTTACGAACAACGGCGACGGGACTACAACCGACTTATTAACCGGCTTGATTTGGGTTCAAGATATTTATAAAGCTAGTTCTACAATTAACAGGTGTTCCGGTGGTAGTTATTATGATAACTGGAAGCCTGTGTTGAATTATATTGTCTGTGCGAATACTGTCGGCTACCTTGGACATAAAGACTGGCGGCTGCCGAATATTAACGAGTTGGAAAGTTTGCTAAATTATGGTCAGGCAAATAATGCCACATGGCTTCAAAATGCAGGTTTTAATTTTTATGGCAGTGACGCATTCTGGTCGTCCACTACTGCCGCAGACAATTCGTCATCCGCATGGCAAGTTTATATTGATGAATGGCGAGTTACAAGAGAAAATAAGGACCAGACTACTCTTTCCGCTATGTTAGTGCGAAGCGGTGTGAATTCGGGTACGTCCACCGTTTGGGCAACCGGCCAAACAAACACCTACTATACAGGCGATGATGGGGTAAAACAGACTGGAACCGCATGGCCAGTTCCAAGATTTACCAATAACTACGACGGTACGGTAACTGATCAGCTTACCGGCCTGATGTGGACTACTAATGCAAACATAAATGGAGGCGGCTCATGGCAGGATGCTCTCAATTACATAAAGACTATTAATTCAAACAATCTCTACAGCCATAATGACTGGCGTCTGCCAAACATACGTGAGCTTAGAAGCCTTGTGGATTATTCACAGTCCAATCCTGCTCTACCATCAGGACATCCGTTTACCAACGTGCAGTTGGGCGCCTCGGGCTATTATTGGTCTTCCACCTCAGCCCATGAATCATGGAACGCGCTTGGCGTACTCATGAGCACTGGCAATTATTATGAGAACTATAAATATACCAGCCCATACTACGTGTGGCCGGTACGAACCACAACCGGCAATACTGGCAATAAGGTTTATTTAACAGTTATTATGATGGGCACGGGCTTAGGGGTTGTAACAAGCACCGATGGAAAAATCTACTGTAGTACTTATAGTAACTCCAGTTGCACAGTCTCATATACTGCGCCATTTACAACAACATTGGACGAGACTGCAGCATCCACCTCTACAGTCTTTCAGGGGTGGGATGGCGGCGGCTGTTCCGGCGTTGATCAAACTTGTACAATAAATTCAAGCGACAACGTAACCGTAAGGGCATATTTCAAGGATACTACCAAAGACCAAATCCATCCCGTTGAGGACTATAACGGCGATGGGAAAAGCGATCTTTTATGGCAGGCATGGAATCTTTCCCAAGGCGTGAAAAACTTTTTCACATGGTTGATGTCCGGCGGTATTGTTACGAACACCGCTTATAGCAACATACCTGTTGACCCGAATTCATATGTATCGGGAAGCGGAAACTTTCGCGGTAATGGAGTGTGGGGCGCGGTAACGGTCAATAAATCAACCGGCGCGGTTAGCATTATCTGGCCATATGATAATACCAGCGGCACTATCAGCACATCTGTGGACTCCACTTGGCAAATTAAAGGAACGGGGGATTTTGACGGCGATGGCAAGAGTGATATTTTATGGCAGAATTCGACAACGGGTGCTGTAGCCGCTTGGTTTATGGACAATATTACGATTAAAAACGCGGGCGTTGTTATCTCATCAATGGACTCCGCCTGGCAGATAAAGGGTGTCGGGGATTTCAATGGCGACGGCATGAGCGACGTTCTATGGCAGAATTCGACAACAGGCGCTGTCGTCATCTGGCTTATGAACGGGACTACGATTAAAAGCACTGGCGTTGTCATGTCATCAATGGACTCCAGTTGGCAGATAAAGGGCGTTGGCGACTTCAATGGCGATGGTATGAGCGATATACTATGGCAAAACTCAACCACAGGTGCGGTTGTCATCTGGCTTATGAATGGGACTTCTATAAAAAGTTCCAATGTCGTGGCGTCATCGGTTTCCTCCGACTGGCAGATAAAGAAGGTGGGGGATTACGACGGCGATGGTATGAGCGATATACTATGGCAAAACTCAACAACGGGTGCTGTTGTCACATGGCTTATGAACGGGACTTCTATAAAAAGTTCCAACGTTGTGGCGTCATCGGTTTCCTCTGACTGGCAGATACAGTAACCAGATGCTTAATTATATTTGAGTACTTTTCTTTCTGAATGGACTGGAAACTCCAGGCCGTCCTTGTGAATATATGCGAGCTTGGCCTCAATCTTTACGAGTTTTTCATGCTCTGGAAAGACGGCGTAATATTTTTCGGTCGTAGTCATTCTGGGCTGAAGGGAATAGTCAAGGATGTCCTTTATTTCCCATGTGTCATAACGCCTGTTGCCCTCTATGTCGAGTCCTGGCTCAAAGAACTCCTTTTTTGCCGACCAGATAACCTTGTCATTTTCGTCTGTGGCCGTCACTGTAAGGAGCACTCGTGATGTCCACATGCAGCCGTCAGGTACTCTGTGGCCGGCCTTATTGGTTATATCCACCGTTATGGCCGCCGCCGGTATCCACTTCTTTTCGCCGTATGATTGACTCTTAAACGCCCTTGCATTTAACTCAAGGAGCATTCCCTCTTTGAGCATGTCCGGCACATAGGCACCGGGAAATGTGTGTCCCCGATTGTTTTTTCTCATGTGGCACTCCTGACAGTTCGTCTGCCCACCTGCGGCAACGTACTGGTCCCTGTAGCTTTGGGCAATGGTGCTGCAAATAATCCTTTCACTGTCAGGGGCGGTGTAAACCCCATGGCACTGCATACAGAATATGGCATTATCAAGATACGTTGTCTTTTTAACGTTGTGATATGTCGTATTTCCTTTGCTGACATTGCCGGGGCCGTAAACGGTCTGCTTTTCGGGCGTATTGGGTGGCGGCACGGCCTTCATGTTGTGGCATGTATAGCAGGATACGTTTAAGTGGGATAGTAAATCTTTTGCCTTTTTCTTGCCTTCAGGGTTTGCAGACTTGCCGCCCGCTAGCTTAATGGCATCCACCACCTCCCTTACAAATTTCTCGGAGGCATACTCCATAACAGGGGCGTGGCAGGTCAGGCATTTCATAAGCTCCGTCCTCAGGGGCAGTCCCTTTCTCACAGGGTCTCTCTCTATGCCGTCAACTATATATGAATATATGCCGTCTATCGAATGAAGCAGCGATGAGGAGTGTACCGACATCTTCCATTGCATAGAGACTTCGCCGTGGCAAGAGGCACACGCCTCCGACGAGTTTTGGATGTCCTGCTCCTTGTCTATCTTATCTGCCAGGCCGACGGCGGAGCCGGGCGCTACCATCAATAATAAATTTAACATTAATGCCAACATCAGGTATCTGTTCATAACCGTAACCTCATTTTATGATTATTTGTTATTGTATATCCATAGGCCGGATAAACTTGATATAGACCATAGACCAGTTCCCAAGTATTATAAAGATCATCGTAACGAAACTCGACACCGCCAGCGTGGACGCCCCTGTCAGGCCGTGGCCAATGTTACATCCTCCGCCCACAACGGCGCCAAATCCCATGAGAAGACCGCCCAAAAAGGCGTCTAACGTCTCATTTGCCCCGCATGATTTCAGCTTACACTCCCCAATTTGTTTGCTGCTTAAATATGAACCGAACACCACCCCGAATATAAGAAAAACACTCCACGTAGGGTCATCCCCCTGCATAACCCACCTAAACAGTTCCACTGTCGGGCCAGTAAAAGACATCCCACGCGCCTTACCCCCATAGTAATCCGACGCCCACCATGCGGCTATCCCGATAATGCCCAATACCGGCCCGGCAACATACCATGAGTATCCTCTGCGAGACTTCTTAAAATCTCCTCTGAGGATAACAAACAGAAATACCGCCCCAAGCACCGCAATAACTATCCACTTATTGACGCCGAACAGGTTATAGAGCGTCAGCGGGTAGATGTCGGCATGGGTTGCCCATGACTCATCAACTTGCCTGGCGGTCAGGAGTTTCAGGCCGTCTCCGGTAAGCCAAATCTGGTAATTGGACAGCGATTGGTAAAGCCTGAGAAGCATCCCCTCTGACGTGGTTAAAATACCGACAAAAAATCCAAGCACGCTAACCCATGCCGGCACTATCCCCTCGCCAATCTTAAACCATATACCGCTGGCACACCCGCTTGCCATCACTATCCCGATGCCAAACAGATAACCGCCCATAACATTGGCCACAGGCATAAACCCCTGCCTGTAAAGTACCTTAATAACACCGGTATCCTCAAGTATATTCGCCCCGATTATCATTATTAAAAGCGCGGCAAGATATGCCCTGAATATCTCAGTGTTTTTCACTAAAATCATGTCCCTGAAGGCCGAGTTCATACAAACCCTGCCCCGCTGCAATACCCACCCCAACAAGGCCCCTACAACCAGCCCGGATATTACCATCTTAATCATCGTATCTCACCACTGCCCCCAAACGCCAATGCCACCAACGCCCGTGCTTATAAGATACACACTGTGATACATTATAGCAACAACCCTGATGCTTTGAAAAGGGGGGGCAGGTTCGTGGATGAATTACCGCATGGGGTAATCATAATTATTTATGGTGGTGGTTTGCCAAAGGCAATACTATTTTGATACAATAGTGAGGTTGTGAGTTACTACGGTATGGCGTGGGATTCGGTTAATTTCAGAGCCAGGGCAAAATGGTGGATCTCATAAATTAATTAAACGCGTTTATGTGGAAAGAGAGGTAGGCTATGAAAGATAAAATGCTTAATGACTTGTGTTTTGCCATTGACAAATTAAGCGCTCAGGAGAATGCGGCACATACGATTCATGAAATAATCTATGAGTTAAAGAATTCGCTGGATATAGTTTCTGCGGTGCTTGTCGAGAAGAATTCACACGACGACTACCTTGAGATTAAAAACAGGTATAACGTGTCGGAGCAATTTACCCGCTCTTACAAGCGAGGAATTGGTACCGGCGTAATAGGACGGATATTTTATAACGATGAGCTCGCCGTAGTACTCAAGGGGGAAAATGAAGACGATTATAAAGACCTCATGATAGAGCACGACTATGAGATGGCGATAGTATTGAGGGTATCGGTTGAAGGCCGGGTGCTTGGATTTCTGGCCCTATATTTTTCCAATAAAGTTGTAATTACGGAGCAGCTCAGGAAATTCCTGATCTCAATAGTTAAATTGTGTTCTGAGGCAATACGAAAAGAAAAGTTGCTTGGTTTTGTAAAGGAAATGCGCAGTGTTGACCCGCAAACAGGCCTGCTATATTATCACTTCTTTTACCAAAAGTTAAAAGAAGAGTTCGATAAGAATAGAAGAATGAACATCCCGATGACTGTTGCCATAATGGACATGGACAATTTTAAACGTGTAATGGGTGTCTATGGTCTGGATACCGCTCATGAGTTATTCAAAGAGCTGGCCGATGAGCTGCGTGCCTTTGTCAGAGGAATAGATATGCTGGGGCATTACGGCACAGACGAGTTCATCATATACATGCCGAACACAACACTGAACGATGCTGAACTGGTACTCAACCGTTTCCTTGATAATCTCATCCATAAGAGATTCACCCCGAATAATTTATGCACGTCACTTTCTATGGGTATCGCATCCCTGCATCAGGATGACTCATTGGAAGATTTGCTTAGCAACACCCAGCGTGCCCTGTATAAATCAAAGTTGAAGGGAGGGAAAATCTCAAGATGCGACGAATAATAAACGATTTTCTCAACTTGATCAGCTATGTTTGAAATAACAAGGGTTGAGAACTTTTCACCCTCGACATTCCTGTGGGAGATTAATGCCCCTGAGATTGCGTGGGCGGCCAGGCCCGGGCAGTTTGTCATCGTCCATTGCGATGAGACCTCTGAGCGCATTCCACTGACAATTGCGGATTTCGACGCTGTCAAAGGCACGATAACGATTGTAATTCAGGCGGCAGGCAAGGGCACGATGCAGATGATGGAGTATAAGGCGGGGGACCATGTATCAGCCGTAGCAGGGCCGCTTGGCGAGCCGTCAGAGATTGAGAATTTCGGTACGGTGGTTTTAGTGGGCGGTGGGCTGGGGGTTGCGCCCGTATATCCCATACTCCGCGCGTTAAAACTAAAGGGCTGCTATACAATCTCAATAATCGGTTTCAGGTCAAAATCCCTTGTTTTTTGGGAAAGTCGTTTTCGCGACTATTCAGATGAGTCAATCATCGTAACTGACGACGGCTCATACGGCGAAAAGGCATTAGTAACGCAGCCATTAAAAGACCTCCTTATGGAGAGGCAAATCAACCGCGTCATAGCGATTGGCCCGCTTGTCATGATGAGGGCCTGTGCCGAGGTAACACGCCCATTTGGAGTGCGCACGATTGTCTCGGTGAATCCCATAATGGTTGACGGCACGGGGATGTGCGGCAGTTGCAGGGTAAGCCTTGGTGACGAGGTGAAATTCGCCTGCATAGACGGCCCTGACATGGACGGGCATCTTGTGAATTTTGACGAGTTGCTGATTCGCCAGAAGCGGTTCGTAAAATATGAAAAACAGTCATTAGCCTTACACGAAAAGAAGAAATGTCCAAAATAGCAAGACAACACTCAGCCCATCTGCCCCCCGACACGCGGCGCACGAATTTCATGGAGGTCGTCTGCGGATACACAGAGGCAGAGGCCCTCACCGAGTCCGGCAGATGTCTGCAGTGCAAAGAGCCGTTATGCAGCGTTGGTTGCCCGGTCAGGATAAACATAAAGGGATTCATTAACTTTGTATCGAAAAAGGATTATAAAGGCGCGTATAAGACAATTACAGAGGCCAACCTATTTCCCTCGATTTGTGGAAGGGTATGCCCGCAGGAGAGGCAGTGTGAGGCAGGGTGCATACTGGGGAAAAAACAACAGCCCGTAGCCATTGGCCTTCTGGAGCGATTTGTGGGAGACATGGCGCAGCAACACAACTGGCAGGAGACGCGGCCCATTGATCTGATTGGGCCAACCAGCAAGAGGGCGGCGATAATTGGCTCAGGCCCTGCCGGCCTGGCCTGTGCATATGACCTGGCGAAGGCAGGGGTAACAGTCGTAGTATTTGAGGCCCTGCACCTGCCCGGTGGTGTGCTGACTTATGGGATACCACAGTTCAGGCTGCCCAAGGAAAGGGTCTTCAGGGAGATAGAGAACCTTACAAGGCTTGGCGTTACAATAGAGACAAACAGGGTAATCGGCAAGATACACACAATTGAAGACCTGATGAGCAGGTTGTCATTCGATGTGGTTTTTATAGGAACCGGTGCCGGTTATCCAAGGAATCTCGGCATAAAGGGGGATTCACTAAACGGCGTAATGTCTGCCAACGAGTTTTTGACGAGGGTAAACCTGATGCGCGGGTTTGACTTCCCACGGTACGCCACCCCTGTGGGGATAGGAAAGAATGTTGCGGTAATAGGGTGTGGCAACACGGCGATAGACTCCGCGCGAACATCGCTGCGCCTGGGGCCTGATAATGTCTATATCGTCTACAGGCGGACATTAGAAGAAAGCCCCGCGCGTAAAGAGGAAGTTCGCCACGCGATAGAGGAGGGCGTACAGTTTATCTGCCTTACCACTGCGAAGGAGATAATACCGGACAACGAGGGCTGGGTCAAGGGTATGAACTGCGTACAGAAAGACGAAACCGGAAGTTCCGAAATCTTATTAAATGTAGATACGGTAATCTACGCGCTAGGGACGATGGCCAACCCGATAATCGCAAGGACAACCCCTGAGCTAACAACAGACAAGGCCCACTACATAGAGACCAACGGGGAGAGTTTGATGACCTCAATGCCGGGCGTGTTCGCCGGTGGCGACATAACCAGAAGCGGGGGGACATTCACCACAGTAATTCACGCAATGTCAACGGGAAGGCGCGCGGCAAAGGGTATGTTAGAGTATTTGGAGTCTAACGCCGAAGCCGCCAACGGGCGGCAGCCCAAACCCAATAGATAAAACGTGGCGAGATTTACGGGTGAAGGGGGGTTACCCCCCTTCGTCTTTAATCCTTATGCTGTGTCTATTTACAGTTAATTCCCATGCTGTAACATATCACCTCTATCAATTTCTCTATTTCTATAGGCTTTATGATAGTGGCGCATACCTTGCAGTCCTTCGAGTGCTCATCGTCGGCAAAGGATTTTGTCATAATAATCGGCTGGTCTTTGTTTATCTCTAAAACCTTTTTTACCAGAGCAACTCCGTCCATCACCGGCATCACATTATCCGTTATAACTATGTCGGGTTCATATTTTACGTATAATTCCAAACCCTCCCTGCCGTTTTGTGCCATGTATATTTCGCCAAAGCGCCTCCTCAATGTTGCACTCATAACATTCCTGATTGCCCCATCATCGTCTATGAACAGGACACTTAATCGTTTTAGTGCTTCTCTATTTTGTATCATTTCATTTTAAAATCCGGCTAAACATATAACTCTATAGTAAAGACAGAGCCGCCGTCTTTAACCCTCGCGTATATTTTACCGCCCAAACTCTCCTCTACGATTACTTTAGACATATAAAGCCCTATCCCCGTGCCTTTGTCAGCCTTGGTCGTAAAATATTGCCCGAATATCTTATCAATTATATCTTCAGGTATCCCGCCGCCGTTGTCGCTTATCTCTAATCTCAGGGTTCGGTTGTCTTTATAGCAGTCAACCTCAATCATGCCCTCCGCCGTTAACAATCCCTTCTCTCTGCTTTGAACAATAGCGTCTTTTGCGTTACCTATTATATTTAGTAAAACATGCGCCAGTTGGTTTTTATATGTCGTAATTACTGTGGCTTCGCATGGCATTACCTCGGAATAGTTCAGAAATGTCCTATTATGTACATGACACGAGATACTGTAGGCAATTGAGTTGGTTATTAACTGAGATGAAAGCAACGCAAACACTTCCGCGCAAATCCCGAGTAAATCGAATGTCTCCTTTTCTTTCGACGGTTGAAAAAAGTTCTTGAATAAGTCTATCGTTGTTGACATAAAATCGATTTGATTCATTGCGGTATTTACGGTATTGTTGATATAACCGGCGTCGAGTTCTCCATGTTCATACGCGTCTTTAAAGTCTTGAACTATAAGGCTGAGACCATTTAAAGGCTGTCTCCATTGGTGGGCTATTGCCGCTATCATCTCACCCATGGCGGCCATCTTTGACTGTTGTATGAGGAGCTGTTCTTTGCGCCTTATCTCTTCCGCTTTGTCCCTAACCAGTCCTTCAAGGTTAGCATTCAGCTCGCTGAGTATATTGGTCTTTGTTTTTAGTTCGTCTTCCATAATTTTTCGGGCAGTGATGTCGTACATCGAGGCCACCATGCCAGTTGTTGCACCTTCGGCGTCGACTAAGTGGGAAATCAATATGTTGACATTGACCCGTTCGTTATTTTTCCTTCTAAAAATAACCTCAAAGCCCTCGGGCGGGGCTTTCCCCTCAATAGTGGCCCTCAGAGCGGACTCAATGTTGTTAATATCCTCTGGCGACCAAAAGATATGGGGAGGCAAGTACCCGATCAGTTCCTTCTCCTCGTAACCAACCATTTTACAAAATGCAGGGTTGGCGTATAGCTGCCTTCCTTCTAAATCCACTGCGGCAATGCCAGCCGGTACACAGTTCTCTATTGCTTTTCGAAATGAGTATTCCTCCAAGATAAGTTTTTCCAGTTCTATGCGCTCCCTGATATCCCTGTGTATCCCCAGTACGACCTTCTTATCACCGTATTCTATTACCCTGGTATTTACGTCAACGGGGATAAGAGAGCCGTCTCTGCCTTTTATCTGTAAGTTTAAGACCATCCCAAAACCTTTTGTTATCACGTCCTGAAAGGTTTTTTTAGCCCTTTCTAACTCTCCCTCTGGTACAGTGTCTTCGTGAGACATACCAATAAGCTCGTCTTTGGGTATTCCCAGCAATTCCTCCGCCTTTTTGTTTGCGTCTATAATAACTCCATCAAGGTCGGCGATAAAGACAGCGTCTCCGGCGTAGTCCAACAGGCTTCTATATTTCTCCTCCGACTCCTTCAGCGCCTCGGCTGCCATGTGTTCGGCCGTAACATCCCTTACAACCTCTAAACATGAAACTATTGTCCCTTCCATGTCCCTTATGGGGTGTGCCGTATTATTATAAAATCTGATTTCTCCGCCGGGCATTAACACTTTTCTTGTCGAAGTATGCGGCTTCCCGTCTTTGAATGATATCTCAACGGGACATCTCTCGCACACACTATCGTTACCTTCAAAAGTACGGTAACATTTCTTCCCCTCATTGTCGCCAAATATAGATTTAAGTTGTTCACCCTGATAAATAACGTTATATTCCAAATCCATAATGCTTATAGCATCCTCAATCGCATCTACTATGGCCTTGAATTTATTTCTCTCTAAAGCCAGCGACTCTTCCATGAGTTTTCGTTCGGTGATATCCAAAACGATGCCAACATAGACGTCTAACCCCCGCTTTTTGTCGGGAAATCCCTTGCTCCAAACCCACCGGATAGACCCGTCGGGACGAATAATCCGATAGTCATGGCTAAATGGCAATCCTTCCTTCATAACTTCCATATCGGCCATAAAACGCCCTTTATCTTCAGGGTGAACCGCATCAATGAAGGAACGAGGGTTGACATAGAGACTCTCGCATGTGCGTCCCCAAATGGTCTCATAAGCAGGGCTGATATATAACATCTGCGTAACCTCAGCGTCGGCAATCCAAAAGATCTCTGAGATATTTTCGGTGACAAGCCCGATTAGTCTTAAATGTTCGTCTATTTCAGCCTGAAGTTCTGTGGTTCGTTTCCCTAAGAGTTCATCTATTTGTTCTTTGCGCCTTGTTAGTTCTTCTTTTTCCTGATTGCGTAAAAAGATATTTGCAATCGTGTCTGCGGCTATTTGTATGTGTTTTCTGGATGAGTTCAACACATATTCCGGTCTGGGCGTGTATTGCTTAGATAGTTTAAGTAATTTGTCCATGGATACCTTAAACTTATCGGCTATTTCCTCGATTTTCTTCTCATCGGTAGGCGGGTTTGAAACGCTGGCATTATTTGACCCTATTACTATGCCATCGGCAATAATTGGAGCGGCGTATATAACACACCCCCCGGAACATTCCCTTTCAAAAGGCCTTTTTTCAGTTATGCTCTTAAGGCTTGTTGCCCAGCAGTCCTCATGGCATATCCACTTGCCGGATTTCATCGCCTCATCGTCTGAGACATCACCGCACAGTCCCCTTGACGCCCGATTAAGAAAATCACACCACCCGGATGCGAAGATACTTACCGCATAGTCTCCATTTACCTCATAAATCGCGGCAGACGACTCTAAATACTCCAAATAGGAGTCCTGAATGTCCCTTAACTGTCCTTCCCCTATTACCTGCCTTAGGCTGGTGTCCCCTCCATTTGCCATTTATACTCACACCTCCCTACAACCCTATTTTAGCATAATTCCCATTTTAATTTCCCCCATAATATTTGTCCCCAAGCATCAGTCAACAAAAACATGTTGAAAAAATTGTATTATTTTGTTATCATGGTAGGCAGACATGTGGCATAACCAAAAGCCCGGGGCCATTCACCACGGTAATTCACGCGATGTCAACGGGGAGGAATGCGGCGTTGAGTATCTGGAGGGTCTCGGGCAGTGATAAAATAATAATACTTGACCGATTGCTGCATTTTGGGCTATTATGCCTGCAGGTAACGCCGTAAATAATTTTGTTAACTATGGGGCAGATGAAACCAGCGGCAATTTCAATATTTAGTGGATGTGGAGGTTCAGACTTGGGGCTTGTTGCCGCGGGTTTTGAGGTACTTATGGCTAACGACATATCAAAATATGCTTGTATGGTTTATAAAGAAAATATACCGGACATAGAGATGGTATGTGGCGATATAAGAGAGATGAACACTTTTCCAAAGGCGGATTTGCTGTCAGGCTGCTATCCATGCCAAGGGTATAGCCAGGGGGGTGCGAGGGATATTAAGAGGGAAATTAACTCCCTTTATATGGAATTCCACAGGGTGCTAACAATAGTAAAACCAAAGGCGTTTATAGTTGAAAATGTTTCTGGCATGTTACGGTCAAACTATAAGGAAAACTTAGACAATCAACTTTCTTGTTTTAAAACAGCCGGATATAGAATTGTAGGCCCGACAATTTTAAATTCATATGATTATGGGGTGGCCCAGACAAGAAAGAGAATATTTATTGCCGGTGTGAGAAATGATATTGATGTTAATTATGAGTTTCCAAGTCCAACACACGGTGCTGGCAAACTTCCACACATAAACCAGCAGGACGTGTTGAAGGATTTGCCCGAATGGCCGGAAGGCGAATTTTATGACCTTAGTTTCCACTGGTACTATTTGTCGCGCAACAGGAGAAGGGAGTGGGACAAGCCCAGTGCAACAATTCTAAGCAACGCGCGCCATATGCCATTGCATCCATTAAGCCCTCCATTGGTTAAGCATGGCCATGACAGGTGGCAATTTGCAGACGATAGACCGGCCAGAAGATTCTCATATCGGGAAGCGGCTCTTTTACAAGGCTTTCCGAGAGATTTTAAGTTTCCCGAAGAAGGCAGCCTTATGCAAAGGTACAAGGCTGTCGGCAATGCAGTGCCTCCGCCGCTTTTTAAAGCAATTGCACAAAGCTTAAAAGGGATTATGTGATTTAGTATGGCATGTAAGAATATTGAAATGATTAGTTACAAGAACTTGCTACTGGATAATGAAAAAAATCCACGGCTGCCCAAAAAACTTGAAGGGGCATCTATTGAGAAAATTATTGAATATATGGTTCGTGATGCCAATGTTATCAACCTTATTGAATCTATTGGTGAGAAAGATTTTTTTCAAGGAGAACCGCTACTGGCCGTAGAGGCAAAAGAACAAGAAAATTGTTATACTGTTGTTGAAGGCAACAGAAGATTAACCGCAGTTATGATTTTACATGATCCTGCCCAGTCGCCAATATTCAAGGATGCGCTATCAAAAGCTGTTCGAGATGCAGTTTATAAACCTGAAGAACTACCTGTAGTTGTTTATAATGAGAGAAGTGACATACTTGACTATTTAGGATATAGGCATATAACAGGGACAAAAGCATGGGATCCTTTGGCTAAAGCCAAATATCTTAAACAACTATATGAAAAATCAGGGAAAGGAACTCCTACTGATAAATGCAGGGAATTGGCTAGAATTATTGGTAGCAAAAGTAATTATGTTGAAAAACTATTAAGAGCATTGAAAATATATGAAATTATACAAGACGAAGGATTTTATGACATACGAGGCTTGGAAGATGAGTTGCATTTTTCATTCATTACAACAGCATTAGGATTTGAAGATATTGTATCATTTCTGGAAATGGACGAAAGTATTGATTTATTAAATATAGCTGACGGTTTTGTTAATAAAGAACGATTAAAAGAATTAACAGAATGGATGTTTAAGAAAGAAAATAATATAACAAGAATTATAGAGTCGAGGAATATCTCTAAACTTGCAAAAGTAGTGGCGGATGATAATGCATTAGCTGAATTTAGAAAAGGTACTCCATTAGATGATGCTTATTGGTTAACAAATGGCCCTGAGCGTTTGGTTGAAACCGCTATTGAAGAGGCTGATTATAAGATAGATTTAGCGTATAGGTACTCAAAAAATGTTAAGAAACTTGGCGATATGTATATTAGTAAACTTGATAACATTATGAATGCGGCAGAAAAATTGAGAAATTATTTCACTATATGAATGATCACTTATTGAATTATATGCCTCCTGATGGCAGGGAAATATACATCATGGTCGATTATGTAGAGTTTTTGTGTTTAATTAATAAAGAAATATCTCTGGATAGTGTGATTGGCTATATATATAAAAATCCTGAAAATGAGTCTGAGATATATACAGGCAATAAGGAGCACCCAGATGCTAATCTCTATGAAGGTGAGATGAAAGATAGAGAAAGAAACAATGCTACGCAGTGGTTTGAACATACAAAGATACGAAAAAATTATTTTGGGCAGGTTTATCCTTTTGACTTTAAAGATGAGCTACTTTCGTTAAATGAAAGCCTTGATGAGAGTAATATACTCTATATTTTTTTGTTATTATGTGCTAATTTAAGGAATCTTAATAAAAAGAAGCGTTATAATTATACAGATAATTTTGAACTTCTGTCCTTGGATGCTTTAAAAATATACTTGCCGGGATTCAATGTTGAACACTTTGGAAAATCATCCGTAAGTAAGGATTTTCCATCAAAGCTGTCTGACGCGATTCTTGACTTAGCAATAAAAATTTGTGAACAACCCTTAGAGAAAAATATTTTAGAAATAAAACCAAATGATACAGGAGATTTTGGACTTGATATTGTTGCGTGGAGAAGGCCTGCTGAAAAGGATAGAGCTCCGGGTGGATTGATCTGTTTCGTCCAATGCACTTGTAGTAGTAGCAAATGGGTTGAAAAGCAACATGATTCACACCCTGATAAGTGGAGAAGCTGTTTTGATTTTGTCCATTTTCCTGCAAATATAATGTTCATTCCGTTTTGCTATAGGAATTCTGACGACAAATGGGTTGAGCGTCGCCACGTAAGAAGCATCCTAATGGACAGGTTTCGTATTTGCCTTTTGTTTAATAATTCCAATTTACAAAATGCTGCATTTTTCCCATACATCGATAAAATAGTAAACGATTTCATATCTAACAACGCTTGATTCTTCTACATGGACCATCTTCCTCCCCATAAAAGAAGGCAGTTAATGCAAAAAATAAAATCTAAAGATACTATTCCTGAATTAAAAATAAGAAAATTAGTGTATTCGATGGGATATAGGTATAGGCTTCATCTTAAATCAATTCCAGGAACTCCTGATTTAGTATTTTTATCAAAGAAGAAAGCCATATTCGTCAACGGATGTTTTTGGCACCAGCACGTTGGTTGTAAGGATAGCCATATTCCAAAATCAAATACTGGTTATTGGAAACCCAAATTAGAAAAAACTATAAAAAGAGATATTAAATACCATGAAACACTTTTTTTAAATGGATGGGACACTTTAGTTATTTGGGATTGCCAGATGGCTAACGAGGATTTGTTAAAGAATAGGATTAAGAATTTTTTAGATAGCTCGTCCAATTATCTTAAAGTGCGATGATACGATAAAAACATCTTGAAAAAATTGTATTATTTTGTTATCATGTAAGCGGACATCTGCATGATGAAGGGATCTACTATATCGTTCCACAGACAGAAGTTGTGCCGCTCGGTTGTATCAATTTGTGCATTGGTTTCTTTGTTTGCCGCCGTGGGGGTGGCCGCCGAAGAGACTCCAGACGGGCAGGCCTCACCGCAAGGCGCGGTGCTTACTATCGCTGAAGGGCTTGCCATTGCCACAACTGAAAGCCGTGTCATGAAGATTGCCGGTGAGAACATAAATATCTCCCAAAAAGAATCAGATGTCGCCATGTCTATACTCCTGCCGTCTATAAATGCCGAGGTGTCAGAGGGCATTCTCTCCCACAAGCCAACGGCAATCTTTGGAAGTATGCAGGTGCCGATGGCCAACAGGGATTCTTTTTCCTACGGGGTAAACCTTAAACAGACACTTTTCAACTTCGGCGCTAATACCTCAAGCTATAAGGCATCTTTGGAGGCCCTTGAGGCCACTAAGGTTGACTATGAACGAATCAGAAATCTCACCTCACTTGAGTTCATTGTGGGATGCTATGAAGTCCTTGAGTACGATAAGTTTATTGAGGTATCCCAAATGGAAATCGAGAGGCTTGATGTCCATCTTAAAGTCGCACTTGAGCTTTTTAAAGAAGGCGTGATAATGAAAAACGACCTCCTTCAGGCAGAGGTCAGGCTCTCAGACGCGAGGCAGCGCCTCTTGTCTGTAAAGAATCTCCGCATGGTCTCGGCCTCAAAGCTGAACAATGTACTGATGAGGCCGCCGATGGCTGAGCTACGAATAGCCGAGCCTGCACAGGAGGAAAAGACGATAGCCGAAGTCGGGCAGTTTTTGGAAATGGCTGAAAGACAAAGGCCCGAGATAAGTATTATTGACCATGAACTTCAGGCGTTGACACTTCAGCAGAGGGTGAAAATGTCAGAGTTCTTTCCGACGTTTTACGCACAGGGCGGGTATAACTACACGCAAAACGACTACCAGGTCTACGAAGGCAACTGGTCTGTTATGCTTGGCGCGAAGTTAAATATCTTTAGCGGCGGTGCCACTAAGGCCGAATTGTCAAAGCTGCGATATAAGAAAGAAAAACTCATGCAAGAAAGAAAAAAACTCATAGACGACATCAAACTCGAAATAGAGCGATATTACCTAATCGGCAACAGCGCCGTGGAAAAACTCCTCGTAATGAAAGACTCTGTTACACAGGCGGAGGAGAATTTAAGGATTAACAGGACGCGTTACGAACAGGGACAGGGTACCGCCATAGACGTTATTGACGCAATCACGCTCCTGACCAAGACTCAGACAAACTACTACAGCGCACTCTATGAGCGTAAGCGCGCCTACGCCGGACTGCTTTACTCAAGCGGCTCAGACCTAAAGGAACAGTTTAAGTAACACAGAATATATTAATGTATTTACGGAGAAATAATAAATGGAAGAAACTCTGAACAGTAGCTCATCAAAGAAAAAGAAGATTGCCATAACGGCCTTTGTCATCATCATCGCCATCGGGGCGTTTATCGCGGTCTCATATCTGCGGTACATGGCCGTGCATATATCAACAGACGACGCCTTTGTCGAGGGTTCGATTTACACCGTGTCGTCAAAGCTGCCGGGTACGGTAGTGGCCGTCTATGTAAAGGACAACCAGCTTGTTAAAGAGGGGGAGCTTCTTGCTGAACTTGACCCCTCAGATGTTGCCGTAAAGCTGAAAGAGGCGGAGGCCGCCCTAAGCGCCGAAACATCAAAGTTCAGCGAGGCCGGCTCAAGACTTGAGGCAGCCGCAAGGGCGCTAAACGAATACCATGCCAGAACAGCCGCCGCCTCGGCAAACGTCGAGCTTGCCGAGGCAAACCTCACACAGGCGGGCATGGATATTAAACGTGCCGAAAACCTCTTTAAACAGGATGCCATATCGAAAGAGAAATACGAAAAGACCCAGACGAACTATAACGTCCTGTCAGCGGCAAAAAAATCTGCCAGAGAGCAGTTAAAGCAAGCGGCTCTTTCAGTCGTTACCCAGCAGTCTGTCATAAGACAGGCCGAGGCCATGAAGGTATCGCAGGCGTCGTCAATAAAGCAAAAAGAGGCGCTCGTGGAGGCGGCTAAACTGAATCTGGGGTATACAAAGATATATTCGGCCGCCTCTGGCAATATAAACAAAAAAAGCGTAGAGGTTGGCAACCGCATACAGGCAGGCCAGCCGCTTATGGCCGTCATAGCCCTTGACGACATTTGGGTTGTGGCAAATTATAAAGAGACGCAGCTCTCTAAGATTAGACCAGGACAGCGTGTGGAAATCAAAGTTGACGCCTATCCCGGAAAGATTTTTAAAGGAAAAGTGGACAGCATCATGTCCGGCACAGGGGCGGTGTTTTCCCTGTTCCCCCCCGAAAACGCCAGCGGCCACTATGTAAAGGTCGTTCAACGCGTGCCAGTTAAAATCCTACTCGACAATGACACCGAAAAGGTAAACGTATTGAGGGTAGGGATGTCAGTTGTGCCTACCATATTCATAGACTAATAGCCTGAACGATGGGCTTATCGCCCTCGCGATGTCGGCGTTTACAAGGTAAGTTTGTTCTGACAGATAAAACGAGTTTTCATTGGAAGTTGCAATGATTTCCAGACCGCTCTTTCTTTGTAAGCGTCAAGAAAACCCCATCTTTACAGGGGAAGTAGCAGGTGTCATAATGG
>NZ_JBJUSG010000004.1:0-68954 GCF_046044395.1 Candidatus Magnetominusculus dajiuhuensis
CTTTGATCTCCCAATTCACTTCGCTTCTCATCTCTAATGGACAATCTGGGTTTATTATCGCACGCGCTATGGCATTACACGCCGTCTGCACATCCTCTATCATCTCACACAGGCCGGTTCCCCAAAACACCCCCGGTATCTCCTCAAATGATACCTTCGAAAAAGGCTTTAACCCCATCGGGTCGGGATTTGGCATCACCTTTAATACCCGTTCGCCACACAGCCACACGCATACATGATACACCGCGCCAGGGTCAATCACCGGCGTGCCAAAATAATCCTCAAACAACGGCGCTAAGGAGTCATCCCCCTCTGCAAGTCCATTCGTCCACGCCAGGATTTGTCCTCCATCTATATCGCCCCAGAATTCGAGGACTTCTATCTTGTCGTCCTTGCCGCCGTTAAATGGGTCGTGTCCGGTTTGCGTGAGGCCGTCGCCTCCTCTCATACGCCCTGATGTCTGCTTTTGGAGAATGCCCTCTCTGTGGTCGCGCAGCACTGCCCTTATGGCCTCATAGTCAAAACCCGGTACTCCTGCAAGGGCGGACATCTGCGACGTGGACAACGTCAGGCGGTCTATCAGATAGCCGTCGTCTATGCCTGAACTTGACGGGCACGGGTAGATATAAAACGGGGAGCGCCTCTCATACTCCGGTACGAGGCGGTTCTCTATGATGTTTGTCCAACTGGTGCCGTTAAAAACCCTTCTTCGAACCTTCTCGATTCTCAGCACGGGGCCTTTGATAAACCCCGCCTTGTATGTGACCACATCGTGGAGGAATTCCTCAATTGCCGTGTACCAGCCGCCCTCGCTGAACTGGGTGTCAATTTTCTTCTTCATCAGACCTGCCGCCGCGAGGGCCTTGTCTTTGATCTGTGCATCGCTGAGCCGTGGGTCGCCTTCTCTTGTCGGCAGCTCCGGTATGGTGTTCGGTTCAATGTCCCACGGGATGTGGTCAGGCTGTACGAGGATATCCTTCAGCCAGGCCTCGGCGTCCCTGCATCGCGCGCCGCTTAAGAGCATGTAGATGAGGCTTCCCCCCACGCGTCTTATCGCCCCAAGTTTTTCGGGGTCGTACTTGCCGGCCCGCTGCCTCAGACTTCTCATCATATGCGTCTCTATTGGTTCCTTTGCTGCTTTTGCCTGCCTCCAACAGTGCGTTACATAAGTGCTGAGTCCCCTTTTAATTGTCACTGCCATTGGTGTCATAACTATCTCCTTGTGAATTAAGATTAAGACGCCTTATGTCCATGCGTCTTCATTGGGTTTAGCAGTCTTGTGCGCCGCGCGTAAAGAGCTGCCGCCGCCTGATGGCAGGGGAAGCGTCTTTCTCACCTGTTTGGCGATTGCCGCAGCCATGACCCTGTCGTCATGTGCCCCTGTGTCCGCGCCATATTTGCCATCCTCACTCTGGACGTACGTCAACATCTCGTCAAACGTCTCGGCTGACATAATGCCGCTTGTGCCATCCCTTATCTCTGAGACAAGGTTGTCAATAATCAGGTGCTTGTTTGATGATGTGGTAAGCCATCCAAAGCGCTTCCTCGACTTTGCCGGAGGCTCGGCGACCATCTCGACATACAGGCGTGGATAGCGTTGCTCTACTATCTTGAGGATGGTCGTCAGACCGTGATTGTTGCGCTCAGGGGCAAGCCACGCCGTGTTGTAGTAGCTACCTATGTGCACGAGCAGTGAGCCGAAAAGGTCGGCGTCCACATGGCCGTGCCAGATGGCTGCCTGTCTGCCTGTAAGGCGCTCCACTACAAAGGCGCATGAGAAATCCCCTCCCGCAAGTCCCTCGGCCACATCCGCCCCGATTACGTACGTAAGACCGTGCACCGGCTCCTCCCAAATCATCAAACTGCCATCCTTGCTGTCTGCCCACTTCATCGTGCCAAAGGCAAAGTCCCTGCGCGCAAGAGGCGGGAGGGCATTGGCCTTCAGTTGTGTGACTTTGTCAATGTCAAAAAGAGACCGCTGTTTGCTTACAAAGGCCTCGCGGGCATTTGAGGGGTACTCCTGCCTGAAGACGTCCAAAGAGCCGCCGCATCGGTTCTCAATGGCCTTTCTGCGCCACAGCAAATGCCCGTTGGTAATGCCGTAGAGACCTTTTAATCCTGATTCCTCTTCGGAAATAGCAGTGCATTTGCCTGATAGCTTATATTTCTTAAACACAAACCACGGGATAAATACTGCCGAGTAGAGATTATCGCGGCTGCCGGATTCGTTAATCTTCATGCGATACTCCGCCTTCCCGCTGTCGTTCAGAAAAACCTCGTAAAAATACCGCGCCTTAAAGAATCGCTCATAGAATTCGCCGGACGGGCCTCTTGCGGTGCTCTCAAAGATGACCTCCGAGTCCTCGTCGTCGGGTACGCACTGAAGCACGCTGGTTAGGAGCTGCGGTGCCTTTTTGGGAGGCCACTTCGCTATCTCTGAAAGCAGGATGTAGTGAATCAACTGCCCTGAGCCGAAGTCGGTCTTGTTTGCGGTGCCTATGCGTATGGCGCTGTCGAGGCCCTGACCCGCCGCGCTGTTGAATTCGAGGTTATGGCTATTATTGTAGAGTTCCGTAGGCTTACACCCGCTTGGGATGTGGCGCTGGAAGCGTTTAACCATGCCGAATAAAAAATCCGTAGCCTCCTTTTCATGGGCAATTATTACGGCGGCGCGGTTAAAGTTCGTCGCGGTTTTCCAGTAAAGCCGCCCGGCGGCCCAGGTGCTTATGCCCTCGCGGCGCGCCTTCAGAATTATCAGACGTACAGGGCGCCCGCTTGCCCTTATGTCTCTGATGATTTCCTCAAGGAGCGCCTGTATCTCGTTTAGTATAAATGGCGCGAGCCTTCCCTCTGTCGTCTGGATTCTGAGAACCGCGCGTGAAAATACTGAAAAGTCCTTATAAAGCTCCCGTTCTTCGTCTGAAATGCCCCACATGACAGGCCACAGGATTCGTTCCTTAGTTGTTTTTTCCATTAGTTTTTTCTCCTAAGACATTGAGGGCGCTGCCCTCAAACTCCCGCAAGGAGGGTAACCCTCCTTGACCTCGTAGTATCATACCCCTCTATATATAGTCAAAATTCGCATGAATGTGGGTTTTAGGCAGTGTTTAAGCCGATCTCCTATTCGCATGAGGTGCGCGGGATGTGTTTTTTGGGCAAACATGCTACAATATTGTATGCGTTATACAATATTGTAGCATGTGATGTCATAATTTACAGGTCAAGGAGGGTTACCCTCCTTGCGGGAGTTTGAGGGCGGCGCCCTCAATGTCTTAATCTTCTGCCCTGATATTTTTTTTTGATATTTTAATCCGTTACCGTTATAATAGCGCCATGAAAGCTGTCACCGGCATTTCTTCAGAAAAGAGCCTTAATATACTGTACGGGTCTTTCTTTGTCCTAACAATAATAACCGTAGTTTTTATACGCGTCAGGCTGCTCGGCATTCCATTGGAGAGAGACGAGGGGGAGTATGCCTATATGGGGCAGCTCATATCTCATGGCGTCATCCCGTACAAAGAGGCTTACAGCATGAAGCTCCCCGGTACCGCCTTTATGTACTCTGTGATTATGTCTGTATTTGGCCGGGGCATTGTTGGTATTCATTTAGGGCTGATGGCGGTAAATTTAGCAGTCTTGCCGGCGTTATTCTTGTTATCTGAGAGGCTTTTTAATGAGCGGGCTGCCCTTGTTGCGTCGGTCTCTTATGCGGCCATTTCTCTTGGTGTGCCGGTGCTTGGGTTTATGGCTCACGCCACGCATTTTGTCACCTTTTTTGCCGTTTGGGGCCTTTATTTCTTATATGTGGCCATTGAGGATAAAAAGAGATGGCTTATAGCGGCCTCAGGCCTGTGTTTAGGGATGGCCTTTTTGATGAAACAACACGGCATATTTTTTATCCTTTTTGCCGTCACATACCTCTTCTTTATGCGAAGCAGGCTTAAGGATTTCATAATCAACGGCCTTATCCTGATGGTTATGTCTGCCGTGCCGTTTGCCATTGCCGTCTTTATTATATACAGGGGTGGGGCCTTCAATAATTTTTGGTTTTGGTGTTTTACTTATTCAGGCAAATATGTATCGAGGTTGTCGTTAATGGACGGCTTGTTGAGATTTAAAATTATGGCCCTGAGGACGGCTGGCCATTTTACCGTTTTCTGGGTTTTCGGCGTTATAGGCTTCTTTATCCTCATCTATAAACAAAGACAAAAGGGAAGACTGTTCATACTACTTTTTTTTCTGTTTTCTTTTTTGTCTCTATCAGCGGGGTTTTATTTCAGGGAACATTACTTTGTTTTAATGATTCCGGCGATTTCGATAACGGCCGCTTATTTTACAGAGCTTCTGAGCAGCGCTCTGGCAATGAAGCCATGGGGTAAGATGCTTCCAATTGTGGTACTATTGATGGGCATGTTATTTACCTTTACAGTGCAGGGCAAATTGTATTTTAAGCTGCCGCCTGATGAGGTATCCCGCGAGGTCTACGGCCTGAATCCATTTGTCGAATCAATAAAGATAGCGCAATATCTTAAGGGCCACGCCCAAAAAGGCGACATGATTGCCATATTGGGTTCAGAACCGCAGATATTATTTTATTCGGGGATTCGTTCGGTAACCGGCTATATTTACATGTACGGACTTATGGAAGACCAGCCGTTCAATCTGCAAATGCAACATGGAATGACTGACGAGATTGAAAAAAACAAACCGGCCTTTATAGTCTTCGTAAAAATCCCCGCGTCGTGGCTTCCCGCTCCGAACGCACCTCTTTATATTTTCGATTGGGCCACAAATTATATCGCTGAAAATTATAACCTTGTCGGGGTTGTTGATTTGATTTACTATGATAATATTGTGTACAAGTTTGACGCTGAGGCATTAAACTATAACCCGTGGTCAAAATACTACGTATGTATATACAGGAGAAAGGATGGATAAGGGCATAAAGGTAGTACCGGTGCGCCAGTCGGTGGGTCTTGTCCTTGCCCATGACATTACGGAAGTCAGGCAGGGAGAGTTTAAAGGCAGGGCATTCAAAAAAGGCCATGTCGTAACAGACCAGGACATAGAGCACCTTGAGAGGCTGGGCAAGGAACACCTGTTCCTGCTTGACATAGGAGACGATGAGCTTCACGAAAATGACGCGGCGTTATTGATGGCCAACGCATTGACAAACAACCAGGCAAGCGGCGTATCCTTCGACGCTGAACCTAAGGAGGGAAAGGTAACCCTCGTCGCTCACATTAATGGCCTTTTCAAGGTTAATAAAGACGCGCTCATGGGGTTTAATATGCTTGGCGAGGTGATGTGCGCGACCTTGCATACTAACACCGTGGTTGCGAAGGGACAGACGGTTGGAGGTGTGCGGGCAATCCCGCTCGTGATAAAAAAGGAACTCGTTGATAATGCGGTAAAAGAGTGTCAACGTGCCCCGGTGTTGTCGGTACTGGGAATGCGTAGGCCTAAGGCCGGGATTGTCATAACGGGAAACGAGGTCTACACGGGCAAGATTCGGGATACTTTTTTACCTGTGGTCAGAGAAAAAATCAGGCAGTGTAACGGTGTGATTGTCGGCCAGTACTTCGCCCCGGACGACAAGGAGTTCATTGCACAGAAGTTGGTGGAGCTTGCGGCGGGGGGGGCGGACCTCCTGATAACTACGGGGGGGCTTTCAGTTGACCCTGATGACGTCACATCGGCGGCAGTTCGCAGCCTTCCGGTTACGGACGTGTTATACGGCGCTTCGGCGCTCCCCGGGGCTATGTTTATGATTGCATATATGAATGGCCTGATTCCAATACTATGTATACCGGCGTGTGGTATGTATCACAAGATAACGGTATTTGACCTGATACTACCGCGTGTTTTGGCGGGTGAGCATATTGACAGGCGCGCGCTTGCTGAAATGGGACACGGCGGCCTGTGTTTGAACTGCAAGGAGTGCAGGTATCCGGTTTGTCCATTCGGGAAATAATGATATAGCGCTGGGGCTATTCTTTAAGCAGCCGCCACAGGCTGGTGCGCGATATGCCGAGGGCGTCTGCGGCCATAGACTTATTGCCGCCAAACTGTTCTATCACATTGTCTATGTAATTTTTCGTGAGCTGCTCGATAGTGAGGATTTTGTCCGGGTTGAGTGTCTCAATTTTAAAAAGGGAGATGCCCTGCGGCAGGCTTCCTCTTGTTATTGCCTCTGTGGTTTCTATGATAACAGCCCGTTCGATTATATTTTCAAGTTCCCGAACGTTACCGGGGAAATCGTATTCCATGAGTGTTTTCATGGCGTCCGGCGTTATGGCGGTTATGTTTTTTTTATATTTCAGAGAATACTTCTGAAGGAAGAAACTGCAAAGTGGCGCAATATCGTCCCTTCGCTCCCTTAACGATGGGATTGCCATGTCCATGACATTGAGCCGGTAGTACAGGTCCTCTCTGAACTGGCCGGAGGCCGTCAGGGTTTTGATATTTTGATTCGTTGCGGCTATAAACCTGACGTCCACCTTAATCAACTTTGTCCCTCCCACACGGTAGAACTCGCCGTCTTCGATGGCCTTCAGAAGTCTCGCCTGCAGGTTTACCGGCATCTCCGATATTTCATCAAGAAACAAGGTACCGCAGTGGCTTAACTCCATAAGGCCTTTTTTAGCGGCAACCGCCCCTGTAAACGCACCCTTTTCGTGGCCAAATAGTTCACTGGCAAGCAGTTCCTCGGTCAACACCGCACAGTTGATTCCAATAAATGGCTTGTCTTTCCGGCTGCTCAGGTGGTGAATCAGTTTGGATACCTGGCCCTTGCCTGAGCCTGTTGCCCCTGAGAGCATCACATTACAGTCAGAATTCTTTAGTTTATCAATCGTATCCATAATCTGCCGCATTGCGGCGCTCTTAAAGACAAAGGGAATCTTGCCTGACAGGCCGGCTGACACCCTAAGCGCCTCGATTTCCCTTTTCATAGAATGCTTCTCTTTTATTTTCGATAATTTAACAAGCATGTCGTCTATGTTAAATGGCTTTGTGATATAATCCTCGGCGCCGTCTTTTATGGCCGCCACCGCCGCCGCCACCGTGCCATAGCCGGTTATGATGATAACGCTGATTTCGGGGTACTTATCCCGGATGATTGAAAATAGTTCAAGGCCGTCCATATCCGGCATTTTTATATCTGTGATGACTACCTGATACTGCCTTTTTTCTATCTCTTCTAAAGCCGATAGCCCGTTTGTCACGCCGCGTGTGCTATAACCCTCATCTTCCAGCGCGTAAATCAGGTGTTTTCTTGATACATCCTCGTCCTCAGCTATCAGTATGTTCACAACTCCTCCGGTTTATCCCTTAGCGGCAGTGTCACGGTGAAGGTGGTGCCGACATCGGGAGCGCTCTCAACTGTGATTGTGCCCTTGTGGTTTTTAATTATGTTATATGTGATAAAAAGCCCCAGTCCTGTGCCGCTGCCTTTATTTGTAAAAAATGGCTCAAAGACCCTTTCAATATCACCCTCTGCTATGCCTGCCCCTGTGTCTGATATCTTTATTACCGCCTCGTCGGGTGTTGTGGCAATTGTTACCCTAAGGGTGCCGCTGCCTCTCATAGCGTCAACCGCGTTGACAAACAAATTAATAAACACCTGCTCCAGTTGCGGGCGGCTGGCGCTGATAAATCCATCGCCCTCAATAGAGAAAACTATACTGCTCAGGTCTGCCGAGGCGCCAAGTCTTTTATATGTGTCAGCGAGGAGGCTGTACAGTTCAAACTGCTCATATTGCGGCCTTTTATTTTTCGCAAAATCCATGAGGTCGCCAACAATTTTTTTCATGCGCATAGTCTGGGAGTGAATATCTTGTACCGAATCGGTGATTATCTCCGGGTATGCACCCTTAGAAACTACCCTGTGCAGGGTTTGGGCGGCGAGGTGGATATTATTTAGTGGATTATTCAGCTCATGGGCGACACCTGATGACAGGGTGCCAAGGGCTGAAAGCTGCCGCGACTGATGCAGTTGCTCATCCTTGCTATTGATTTGGTCCTGCCGGTGCCTTAGCTCCTCAGACATCTTATTAAACACCCCCTTGAGGTGTTCAACCTCATCCATAGTTCCATCCATAGGAAGAGATGGAAAGTACCCATGCGAGGCCTTGTCCATCATGTTTTCGAGTTCCTTGAGGCGGATTACCACCTTTCGGCTTACCTTAAATAGCAGCGCAATGCCCAGGGCAAACGACACCGGTATAATAACAAGGGCGCTGTACTGCGTGATTTTAATAAGATATTCGATTCGGTTTCGCGCGCTTCTGTCGAGGTTCTTAGACGTTGATATGAGTTCGTCCCCCTGTTTTCTTAACACAGCCACATCTTTAGCGAGGGCGCGAAGGAGATTTATCGCGTCGCCATTGTTTTGTGGAAACGCTTGCCTGAGCAGTTCCATGTTTTCAAGGGGATGCTCACGGTATGTTGTGCTGACAAGAGGCAGCATAAAGAGGAGGCGTGACCCTTGCCGGACTAACTCGTCTTTGGCTTTTTGAAATTCAATAGATTTACCAAGAATATCTTCAAATGTGCCGGAGTATTTACCTATTTTTTCATTTAGCTCCTTAAGCGAGGCGTCCGCCCTGACTTTAACATTCTCAGACTGGACAATGTCCCTAAGTTCCTCTGTGAAATTCAGGACATCCTCCGCGGCGGAGTCGTCACCGTTGAGGAAGTTCTTCTCATATCTCCTCATTTCAAGGGTCTTGTTTCTTACCCTGTCTGTTGTCTCAAGGGTTCGGATGTCTTCTATGATTTTAATGAAGTCCCCATAGGCCAAAATGAACAGTATCGCCATGAGAGAAAAACTTGCCGTGAAACTCAGGATTATCTTTCTGGACATAGTTTATTTCTTAAAACCCACCTGATTAAATATATATAACCCTCCTTCCATCTGTCAACGCGGCAGACAGGATAAAGGGAAAGGGGATATCTCATCCACCCTTTCCCTCAAAACCCGGGCCGCCTTCCGCTTTAGCTTTGAAGTACGGTACTTTGTGGCAGATGAATGCATGACTCTATTTCGTGAGACCTTGCGTCAGCCTTTTTGGCGTCACACTCCCAGAACACCCTGTGTGGGCACTCGCTGCACACGCCCGTGTCAAGGTTTGAGACGAGTGTTTCTATGGCGTGCTCTTTGGATTCGAAGATATGGTCGTGGCGAATTTCCTCTATTGCCCCGCTTCGCTCCATCAGGCTCATCATAGGGGCCTTGATGCCGCAGAAATATATGTCCTTGTTGTTTCGCCTGTGCTCGTCAACCATGTGGACAAGGGTCTCTACGCCAGCAAGGTCTATCTGGTTTATGCTTGAACAGATGATTAACATGGTGTGCTGAGTTGGCGAAAAACTCTGTAGCCTAGCAATATTTTCCTCGACATGGCTCATCGCGGCGAAGTATAAATCGCCGTCTATCATAATCAACCCCAGTTGAGGACACTGAGGCAAAAATGGGTCGGTTACTAACTGGCGGTTGTGAATCTCCGGTATTCTTGGAAGCACCTTTGGCCTCGCTGTCTTGTTCAGGTACAGGCCTATTGACAGAAGCGCTCCGACATAGATGGCAAATTCCAGCTCAAGAAACAGCGTGGATAAAAACGTCACGGTCATCACTGCCGCATCCTGCTTGGACAGGCGAAATGTGCTCTTTATGTGGTGGAAGTCAATGAGGTTATAGGCCACAACAAGTATCACGGCGGCCATTGCGGCTATGGGCAGATATGCGGCATATGATACAACAAACATCAGTATTGCCATAAGCCATGCGGCCGCGAATATTGCCGCGGCAGGGGATTTCGCACCGGCTGAGAAGTTTACGCCGCTTCTGGTAAATGACCCTGAGGCCGCATAAGACGAGAAAAACGACCCAACGATGTTTGACAGTCCCTGGCCAATGAACTCCTGGTTGCCGTCTATCTTCTGCCCTGACTTAAGGGCGACCGAGCGTGCGATTGATACCGCCTCCATAAGCCCAAGCATGGCTATGGCCATCGCCGGCGTGGAAAGCACCCGCATTGACTCCATTGAAAAGGTCGGCAGACCAAAATGAGGAATGGCCGAAGGGAGCGCTCCAACTACCTTTACACCCTTTTCCTGCCAGCCCATAGAAACTGTCAGCACAGCCCCGCCCACCATCGCAAAGAGCATTGACGGCCACTTAGGACGAAACTTGCGCACGAACAAAACTATAAACAGCGTCACAACGGCCGTTGCTAGTGAGTAGATATTTATATCGTGGATATTTTTTATCAACAACGCTATGTTATCGGTAAATTCAGCCGCATTCTTGTATTGCAGCCCAAAGAGGTGTTTCAGTTGGCTTGAGGCGATTAATATGGCAGCCCCTGTGGTAAACCCGATAACTACTGAATGGGAGACGAAGTTTATCAGGCCTCCCAACCGCGCCGCCCCCAGTATAAATTGAAACACCCCTGTCATCAGGGTCAAAAGGAGGACAAGCTCGATGTAATGGTTTGAGCCAGGCTCGGCCATCGCGGAGATACTTGCAAATATGACCAGAGAAATGGCCGTCGTTGGGCCTGATATCAAGTGCTTAGATGACCCGAAAAGCGCCGCGATTACCGCCGGTATCATTGCCGAGTAAAGGCCGTATTCAGGCGGCATCCCCGCTATCATCGCAAAGGCAACGCCCTGCGGCAGCACCACTACCGCACCTGTCAAACCCGCGAACAGGTCGTCCTTCCATGTCTTTCTTACGCCCGGAATCCACTTGAGAAACGGAAATATTGATGTTAATGTATGTTTCATTTCTGATTTCATCATCTCACCACCATCACTGAATTTTCTGCGGCTATAACTACATTAAAAACGGTCCCGCCCATAAAGAAGCGCTTTTTAAGACCGCTTTGCCCTTTGCCGTTTAGTACGATGACCGAATAATTTCTGCCATATTTTATGAGTTCCTCAACAGGGTCCCCTATGGCAGTTTTTATTTCGGCTGCGCCAAGGCCAAATGACTTTAATATCCTCTGCCCTTCTTCGACTATCCTTATGGCCTTTGACTCATCTTGCGGACGCCTTGCAACCGACATTAAAGACACCGGACAACTGCACCTTGAGGCCAGCATTACATCTTTGTGCATCATCACATAGGCCTCCTCAGAGCCGTCCAGCCCTACGAGGTGGCCGTGTCCTGCCTCCAATTCCCTCGCAACGAGTACCGAACACTGGGCGTGCACTACTACTTTCTGTACCTCTGAGGATAGAAATATCCTGCTTAGACCGCTGCGTTTTGACGCCCCAATGATAACCAGATTGTAACCGCCGTTTTCTATTTCGTCGAGGATTTCGCCGGCCGCGTTTCTGCCCTGTTTCAGCTTGAGGTTTATCACCTCACCTCCGGGGCCGCGGTGGGTTATCTGGAAATCTCCAAAGAGATCACCGTCAAAATTGCCCCCTTGCTCCGCTGACCAGTCCTCCGCCATCCAGCCATGTGCTATCAACCCCAGCCGCGCCTCCTCAAGATAACGTATTTCAGGTATTGACATGCCCAGGCTCCTGCTGCCGAATTTTTCCTCCATAGCGCCGACGGCAACCAGCTCTCTGTCCCGGTTTTCAGGGTCGTCTTCGCCACCCTTACACACGTGAAATATCGTTATCTCCGCCCCTATACCCTTGCCTAACTTTGCCCCGTAGCGCATGCCCCTCATGGCCTCCGCGGAGCCGTCCGTGCATATCAGCAATTTAAATGACTTTCCTCTTTCCATAGCCGTTATATCCTCACTAACAACACAGGACATGGGGCATTGTCTATCACTTTTTCAACCGTGTTGCCCTGTATCAGCCTTTTTATACGATTGGATTTATGTACGCCCATCACGATTAAATCGCAGCGTTCCTCTTCGGCGGCCTCAATGATTTTTTCGTGCGGGCTGCCGTACTCAAGCCTGGTCTTTACAGGGGAGAGCTTATTGGCCGAGAACTCCTCTATCTCAGAGCGTATCTTGTCGCTGTCAGAGGTCATCGCCCCCTTAATATTCTTAATACCAGTTAAGTTGATGTCGCCTTCGTAGTTCGGCAGCACCTTAAGAATCGTCACCCAACACTTTTCCTTTGCCGCCAACTCCAACCCTTGTTTGATTACCTCTTTGGAATTTCCCACCGCTATTAATAGCTTTCTATAACCTTTCATGATGCTTCCTCCTGTTGATACATGATTTTTGTTCATTAACTTAATTACAATAGATAAGTGCAGGATTCATGCCAGGCTATAACTGATTGATTTTAAAGCGATTTATTAATGACAGGTACGGCGTGGGCGTTTATAATCTAAACGGACGTTAACACTCCTCTTTGATTATCTTCCATAGGCTTGTCCTCGATATTCCCAGCATCTCGGCGGCCTTTGTCTTATTGCCTCCGAGGTACTCGACTATTTTCATGGCGTATTCCTTGTTGAGTTCGTCAATGGTCTTAATGGCGTCAAGCCTTACGACATCAGGGGCAAGGATGGATAGTTTCTGCGGCAGGCTTTCAGGGGTTATCAGATTGGTGTTTTCGAGAATTACCGCCCGCTCTATGATGTTCTCCAGCTCTCTTACGTTGCCCGGATAGTTGTAGTTCATAAGGATTTCCATTGCCTTACTCGTAAAGGCCGTTATTTTTTTGTTGCATCTTGGGGCGTGTTTTTTTAGGAAATAGAGGCAAAGCTCGTTAATATCGTTTATCCTTTCTCTGAGGGGCGGGATAGTTATCTCCATGACGTTTAATCGGTAGTAGAGGTCTTCTCTGAATTTCCCCGTTGACAGGAGGTTTGTAATGTTTTTATTCGTTGCCGCAATGATTCTGACGTTTACCTTAATAGATTTGACGCCGCCGACTCTGAAAAACTCCCCCTCTTCGATAAACAGAAGGAGTTTTGCCTGAAGATTTGGGGAAAGCTCGGCTATCTCATCAAGGAAAAGAGTGCCGGAGTCGGCTATCTCAACCAGTCCTTGCTTGGTTTTCAGAGCGCCCGTAAACGCCCCTGCCTCATAGCCAAACAGCTCGCTGCTCAGGAGTTCCTCTGTGAGCGTGGCGCAGTTTATAGACAGGTATGGCCTGTCCTGCCTCTTGCCTGAGTAATGTATCAACCGGGCTATGAGGCTTTTGCCAACGCCGCTTTCGCCGGTTAATATGAGATTACAGTCGGAGCCTTTCATGCTTTCTATCAGTGTGACGATTCGCTTCATCCCGGGGCTATTGGCCGTGACGCTAAACTTCTTGTTTATAGCGAGTGCAGCCTTTAATGCGGTATTTTCCCTCTGCATCAGCTTGCGTTCTTTAAGTTTGGATACCTTAAGGATTAACTCGTCAAGCTCGAACGGTTTGGTGATGTAGTCTGAGGCACCCTTTCTCATGGCCTCAACGGCTGATTCGATACTGCCGAAGGCCGTGATGATTATTACCTCAATTTCGGGATATTTTTCTTTTATTATCTCAAGAAGTCTGATACCGTTTAACTTTGGCATTTTTATGTCTGAAATCAGGACATGGAAGCTGCCCTTTTCGATTTTAGCAAGGGCATCCTCTCCATCTCTTGCTGTTACCGTTTCATATCCCTCTTTCTCTAAGACATAAACGATATGGTTTAGCGTTATCTCTTCGTCTTCAGCTACAAGTATCTTAAGTTTCACTCTTCTGTCCACCTGTCGGCAACGTAATCACGAAAGTTGTTGATCTTCCAGGTTCGCTTTCCACTTTCAGGTCGCCGTCGTGTTTTTTTACTATATTATATACTATTGCAAGCCCTAAACCGGTACCTTTGTCTTTCGTTGTAAAAAAAGGCTCAAATATTTTCTCTACATCCTCCATAGGAATCCCTCCTCCAGTGTCCGAGATCCTTATTTTTACCATACCGTCCACATTTTCAACGCTTACCGACAGCACACCGCGGTTTTCCATTGCCTCTACCGCGTTTAAAAACAGATTGATAAACACCCTTTCTATCTGCTCCGAATCGACGAAGATGACGGCATTGTCTCCTTCAAGTTCAAATTCGATTTGTTTAACATCCACCACGAAGGCTATTTGTTTATACGCGTTATCAATTAACGAATAAACATCCACGTTCACGGCGACGATCTTCCTGCCTCGCGCAAATTCAAGCAGGTCGCCTATAATGAATTTAACGCGTTTGGTTTGTCCGAGTACATCTTCGGTGATTTTTCTAAGAAACGGAGAGGCACTGTCTCCTATTTCCCTTAAGAGCACCTGTGCCGAGAGATAAATATTATTTAGGGGATTGTTGAGTTCATGCGCCACACCGGAGGCCAGCGTTCCTATGGCGGCAAGTTTTCTGCTTTGAAGAAGCTCTTCGCTTTTTATCTGTAGCTCTTTTTCTCTTTGCGTTATTTGATTTTCCATTTCATAAAATTTTTGAAACAGAATCCCAAGCTCATCTCTGTCGTGAAGCATTTCCGATTCAGGGCGTGAGCCGCTCATAAAAAACCCTTTCCCAGCGTTTTCCACAATTTTTACCAGGCGATTCAGCCGGTTTGCCAAATTATTGCTGATAATAAACAGCATTCCCAGCCCAACGACGAAAAAAAGCGGCAATAACACAAGTATGGCAAGCTGCGACGTGCGCACAGCTCCGTCAACCTTGCCGCGGGCTGCCCTGTCCAGCTCATTTGCCGAGTTTACAATGTTTTCCCCTATCTTTCTTAGTGTGTATATATCGGCGTCAAGGGTTTTTAATCCCATTACGAGGGAATCTTTGGGGGACAGCACGGCGGTCTTTTCAAGGAACTCACCAGCCTTCAGCGGTATATCAGTAAATGTAGATTCTATGAGGGAAATAAGTCCTTTGTCCATGTTGGTCAGGGATATCTGTCTCTTTAAAATATTTACTGACGATTCTATTTTTGTGAATACCACTTCGTACTGTCTGACTAGTTCATGGAGGGTGGACAGACTTTCTTTTTTATTTATTGCCAACTGTTGAAAAAGGATTTCGTTTAAATCGTTCAGGTAATGATAGACCAGACGGGATTCGTCGTCCGCCTCTGAGGAACCGTAGAGAAAAAAATTCTTTTCATGCCTTCGCAGTTGAAGACATTTACCGCGTATAGTGTCAGTCGTCTCAAGATATGCGATTTCATTTTTAATTTTAATGAAATTGGCATACTCAATTGCCGACAAGAAGATGACTATAACGCCCGTCGCCATGAAACTCATGAGTATTTTATTTTTCAGTGACATTGTGCTGGCTTCTATGATACCTCAATCTGCGGCGATAGATGTCCTTGTCTTCCCAAAAAATCCTTTCAACTCATCCAGAGAATCGGTTTTCTTGATAAGATTCTTGAATTCCACCAATTTATCTATGGAATCTACAACTCTAAGCATATCCATCAACGCTACTGCTGCGCAACCATATTTGAGCTCAAGCATACCTTCCACTCCCTCAAGCAAGCCCTTCCGTTGCCCCTCAAGTAAGCCTCTCTCAATGCCTCTTTCAATGCCTTTCTCAATGCCTTTCTCAATGCCCTGCTTAAACCTTACATCTCTCTCTAAATCATATACTAATGCCATCGCCTCTGCCTCCTCAGACACTTCGCCCTGTAAATCCCTCAACTGCGACAGGACTTCCACTTGTCTTATATACTTGCCCCGGAGCGTTTCCTCCGGCACCAGTTCCCTTAATCGGCTGAGTATCTCTCTTATGAATATTTTAACACCTTTCTTCTGATAATTGCACAAGATAGAGATTATTACCTCTTCTGGTTTATCTGAATGTAAGAACTTTCCGCAATCAACATCGCGCATATCAATCAGATTATACCTATGGGCCGTTGTTTCAGAGGAGAGGCTGGCTTTCATCGTAAGCGGCTCATTCCCAATGTAAAACACGTATTGCATCGGCGCAATCCCGTGAACCTCCGTCAGATAAACCCAATACCGCAGCTCCCGATATACCATCTTCGAATAGTTGGTCGCCTGAAATTCGATATGTAAAATAGAAGTGGATCCATCTTCAAATTCTACCCGCAAAATAAAGTCGGCTTCGCGTTCGTTCGTTATCTGAAGTTTAGTCTCTATCGCGGTGGATTTCACAATTTTCAACCCGATCACTTTCGTTATCAGGGTATCCACGACATCCTTCAGGATTTCTTTCAGAATTTTATCATAGCGTTTAGACATTTTGCGGTATTATAACATTTGGAGAAGTTTAAGTGATTTTATTCACTTGCATATAAAAACATGGAAGCCAACTACTACACCTGTGACCCTTGCAATGCAGAAGCAGATTACTTTTAGTTAAGCGTTATACACGTTGTCTTTAGCACAGCCGTTCTTTAAGATAGGTATATCTGTGGCGCGGTTTGTTGTTGTTTATCGCTATGAAGACGGCCTTTTTTGTGCCAAGCAGGATTACTAGGCGTTTGCCCCTTGTGACGCCCGTGTAGAGCAGGTTTCTCTGGAGCATTATGTACTGCTGTGTGTGAACCGGCATTATTACTGCCGGGTACTCGCTGCCCTGTGATTTATGTACAGTTACCGCGTAGGCAAGGGTTATCTCGTCCAGCTCTGTGTAGTCGTAGGCCGCGACCTTGCCGTCAAAGTTTACGGAGATTTCGTGGTCTTCCGTGCTAATCGCCACGATTTTGCCTATGTCGCCGTTAAATACGTCCTTGTCATAATTATTTACCAGTTGCATGACCTTGTCGCCTGCCCGGAATACGCGTCCACCCCTTATGATTTCAACACCCTTTGGGTTTAGGGCATTTTGCAGCTCCGTGTTGAGGTTAACCGCGCCGAGCTGCCCTTTATACATCGCCGTGAGGACCTGGATGTCTTTAAATGGGTCAAACTTGAATTTCTCCGGAATTTTTTCTTTACAGAGGGAGACTATTCTCTGTACGATACCCTCCGGTTCGTCCATTTCGAGAAAATAAAAATCCCGATACTGCTCCATGTCGTTTGCCAGAATGGGGAACTCGCCACTGTTTATCTTGTGGGCATTGACAACGATTAGTGAGCGCTGTGACTGCCTGAATATCTCGTTGAGCCTCACAACGGCCACTACCCCTGAATCAATTATGTCTCTGAGGACACTTCCCGCCCCAACTGACGGGAGTTGATCTATGTCGCCAACAAGGATTAGTGTACAATGCGGCGGCAGTGCCTTCAAAAAGTGATGCATTAGTATAGTGTCCACCATAGAGACTTCGTCAAGGACAACTAAGCCCGCGTCAAGGGGGTTTTTATCTGTTTTTTTAAACGCACCGTCTTTTGGGCTGAAGTCCAGAAGGCGGTGAATAGTCTTCGCGTCGTCACCGGTTGCCTCGGCCATACGCTTGGCGGCACGTCCCGTCGGGGCGGCAAGCAGGACGCGCTGCCCAAGCCGCTTGTATATCTTTATTATAGAGTTGATTATCGTTGTCTTTCCCGTGCCAGGCCCGCCGGTTATCACCAGCACCTTACTATTAAACGACATCTTTACGGCCATTGCCTGATTCTCCGCAAGCGTGATAGACAGCTCCTTTTGCACCCATTGCAGGGCCTTATCCTCGTCAAAAATATACGGTGAGGTGACAGTCGTAAGTAGTTTCTTCAGATTGGCCGCCACTGAGGTCTCCGATGTGTAAAACTTTGCCAGATAGACGGCCTTATTTTCACTGCCGTTTATCACCTCAAATACGATATGTTTGGCAGAGGCCGCCGCGTTCATCGCATTTATTACCAGTTCACGTTCTATATCAAGAACCTTCATACACTCCTCAGCAAGAAGCTCAATGGGATAATACACATGCCCATCGTCGGCAAGCTGATGGAGGACATATAATATGCCGGATTCTGCCCGCAGCGGTGAGTCCTTTGCAAAGCCAAGTTTTGCCGCTATCTTATCCGCGGTAATGAAGCCAACCCCATATATATCTGTTGCCAGTTGGTAGGGGTTTGTCTTTACTACTTCGATGGAGTTATGTCCATACTGCTTGAAAATCTTTATGGCGTATGCGCTGCTCACCCCGTGGGATTGCAAAAAGAGCATAATCTCTTTGACTTCCCGCTGCTCTACCCACGCGGACCTGATCATTAAGACGCGCTTTTCGCCAATTCCATCTACCTCTTTAAGCCTCTCAACGGTCTCCTCAATTATGTCGAGTGTCTTTTCAGCAAACTTCGCAACGAGGCGCTTTGCCAGCACCGGGCCGATTCCCTTTATCAGGCCGGAGCCGAGATATTTCTCAATCCCAACCACCGTGGCCGGTGTGATGGATGTGTAGGAGTTTACCTTGAACTGCTGCCCATACCTGGGGTGGTTAACCCATGCCCCCCGCAGGCGAAGCACTTCGCCCGGATTGATAGACAGGAGATTTCCAGCAACGGTTACAAGGTCCCTCTGGCCGGCAACTGAAACCTTGACGATGCTGAAGGCGTTTTCCTCGTTGGCGTACGTGATACGCTCGACCTGCCCTTGTATCTCGGTCTCCTGCCGGGGCTGCTGAGTTTTGCGAAAATTTGACATATGCCCGCGTTTATACTATCATAATGTCAACAAGGATTGCTGCTTAAAGTTAAAAAAACGGGAGCGCTTAAATGACAATCGTGCAATTAACAGAGGCACTTGATGAGTTTGCGGGGGAGCGGGATTGGGGGCAGTTTCACAGCCCGAAAAATCTGGCAATGGCCCTCAGCGTTGAGGTGGCCGAGATAGTGGAGTTGTTTCAATGGGTCAAGGAAGGGGACAGCCACTGCCTCGCGCCAGAGAAACTTGCTGATTTACAAGATGAAATCGGGGACGTGATGATATATCTGACTAATCTGGCCCATAAATTTGACATAGACCCGCTTGAGGCGGCTGCTGTGAAACTGGAAAAAAACAAAAAGAAATACCCCGCCGACCTGGTAAAGGGCAAGTCGGCAAAATATACCGAATACGGAGGCGGCTAAGATGGAGCTGATAAGTGAAAAAACAGTTGGCACGGGGAAACTCCGCCTCGTCAAGGGCGATATCACTGAAAGGCCGGTTGACGCCATAGTAAACGCGGCAAACTCGCACCTGCAACATGGTGGTGGCGTGGCGGCGGCTATCGTAAGAAAGGGCGGCAGGATTATTCAGGATGAGAGTGACAAGGCCGGCTACACCCCCGTTGGGACAGTGGCTGTAACACAGGCGGGAAGGCTCCCCTGCAAGGCGGTCATACACGCCGTCGGGCCGCAAATGGGAGAGGGTGATGAGGACGAAAAACTAAAGAACGCCGTCGTTAATTCGCTTAAGGCAGCCTCCGAAAGAGGTTTTAATAGCGTCTCAATGCCTGCGGTAAGCTCCGGGATTTTTGGGTTTCCAAAGGACAGGTGTGCACGAATTTTAGTTGATGAGGGTAAGCGGTTTCTCAAAGAAAATCCTGACACAAGCGTAAAGATTATAGAATTCTGCATCTATGACAACCCCACACTTGAGCATTTTAAGAGGGAATTCGACGCTATATAATATCAAAACGGGGAAATCTGTGAATTCTCAACCCTTGAGCGAGACAATTCAGGCGACCTCTCATGCCTGATATTGTCCGCCGCAGGATACACACACCAGCCCTATTAAGGCAGGGTATACGTGCCAAATCTTATCGCTCCCAAGGCCCTGAAAGTAGCTGCCAAAGCAGACGATTCAAGAGGTGAGGCTATTTCCGAACCTTGGGCAATCCACTTAAGTAAAGCTTACTTTCCTGATTGTTGTCTCATCAGGCAAGTACCGAACTAATGACCTTTCCACTAAATCCGTCAAGCTGCGTCCCTCAATTATAGCCTGGGCCTTGGCCTGCTTAACAATATCAGGATTAAGAAAAAAGGTTGCCCTTTGTTTAGACTTGCTATTAGTTGTCATACTTACTATTATAGCACAACATGAAGTACTTGTCAAGCCTACAATTCAGAATTTCAGAATTTATTTCCCCGGCTATTCCCCATCCTCGTTTCCGGGTATTGGCATTGGTATCGAATTCATTGGAGCATCACTGACACAGAAAATGTTTATGGCAGATGAGGAGTTAGTCGCTTATATGATAACTCGGCTCTCAATGCCGCAGACCACGATGGAAGAAATGGATCTCAACAACCCTCAGGCAAGATAAATCGGGCGACCTCTCATGCTTGATATTGTCCTCCGCGGGATACACACCCTGGCCCGATGGAAGGAGGGTATACATGCCAAACCTTATCGCGCCCAAGGCCCTCATCGAAAATCGCTGCCGACGCAGACGACTAAAGAAGTGAGGCTATTTCCGAACCTTGGGCAATCAAGCTAATTAATATCTACTTTCCTGATTGTTGTCTCTTCAGGCAAGTACCGAACTAGTGCCTTTTCTACTAAGTCCGTCAAGCTGCGTCCCTCAATTATAGCCTGGGCCTTGGCCTGCTTAACAATATCAGGATTAAGAAAAAAGGTTGCCCTTTGCTTAGGCTTGCTATTAGTTGTCATACTTATTATTATAGCACAACATGAAGTACTTGTCAAGCCTAAAATCCAGATGTGAAAAAAATCCAGAATTCCAGAATTTATTTCCCCAGCTATTCCCCCATCCAGTTTCCGGGTATTGACATTGGTACCGAATTCATTGTAGTATCACTGACGCAGAAAATGTTTATGGCAGATGAGGAGTTAGTCGCTTATATGGTAAGCTGAATCTCAATGCCGTAGGCCATAATGTAAAAAACGGTAGTATCAATCGGACAGGGGTGCCGGATTTGACATCGTTTGCCCGGTTTATTACGACAAAGGAGGGCTGCACAATGAAAAAAATCCTCATTGCCGATGACAACGCCGAACTGAGAGAGAGTGTTGCCGAAGTCCTGGCAGAGGCGGGATACTACACAGAACTTGCCGCTAACGGTAAAGAAGCCGCCGTAAAGGCCGCAGAGACTGATTTCGATGTCGTGCTTTTAGATATGCTTATGCCAGTAATGAAAGGACCAGAGGCGCTTATAGAGATAAAAAAAACAAGGCCGTCTGCCAGGGTAATCGTAATGACGGCGTTTTCAACCATTGAGGATGCCGTTGAGGTAATAAAAAAAGGGGCGTCTGATTATATTGTAAAACCGTTTAAAATTGAACACCTGCTTACCATCGTGCGCCGTGAGATTGAAGAGTCGGGTTTTGAAAAAGATACCGTAAACATTGACCTTGACCGCGTACTTAACTGTCTGTCCAACCCCATAAGGCGCAATATAATTAAATTCCTTCACCGCAACAAAGAAATGCGTTTTATGGAACTAAACAGAGAACTCAAAATGGATGACCACACTAAACTCGTCTTTCATTTAAAGATACTCAAAGAGGCCGGTATCTCTACTCAGGATAAAAACAAGAACTATATGCTTACACATGAAGGGGTAAGGGTGTTTAATTGCCTTGCGCTTATTAGGAATTACCTCATGCCGCAGCCAGAATAGCCGCACGGCCTTTATGTGTGAATAATTGTTCACACATGTCAGTTATTGTAGAACAAGATTTATCTTGAATTCGGGTTTTTTGTTAATATATAGTAGATACAAGGACATGGTGATGAAGATAAATAATAACTATAGAGTGATATCAAGAAAGGGGGCAGTTTATTTTCTTCCTTCCCTAAAAAAGCGCCTATGTACATTTGTATGGTGGTTTGCCTTAGAAACTTCCTCCCCTGTTTCGTTAGGGGTGAGCCGCCACCCGTAAACTGCCCTCTCCCCCCCTATAAGAAGACGAAGAGGTCTGACCCATCCATGTGGATGAGTGAGACCTTTTGTTTTTCTTGAGGCAATTTGACAAAACACTGTCCTTATGTATACAATACAAATATGAAACGTACAGACAAGCAGACAAAGATGACTGCCAAGCAGTCCAAGGTGCTGGAATTCATTAAAGACCACTTGTCTCAAAAGGGCTATCCTCCCACTATAAGAGAGATTTGTAAGGGCTTCGGATTCTCAAGCCCCCTTTCGGCCAAGCAGCATGTGGACGCGCTGATACGCAAAGGCTACCTGAAAAAGGATGACGCAAAGCAGCGCGCCCTTGAAGTTACGGGAATGATAAGACCATCAAATACGGTGAGAGTACCTCTGGTTCGGCGGGTTAGGGCTGCTATTGCCTTAGAGGACATACAGGACTACATCACGCTTGACAAGGGGTTTTGGAAGATCGAATCCGGATTTGCCCTTGCCGTGTCTGGACAGGATATGCCAGAGGCCGGAATTAGGGATGGCGATATAGTGTTTGTTGATTCAGGCCATACGGTCAGAGACAACGACATAGCGGTTGTCGTTGTCGGCGATGAGGCGGCGGCGATAAAGAGGATTTATTATGAAGGAGACCATATCAGGCTTGTACCAGAAAATAAGGACATGCACCCGGTGCTGGCAAGTACCCCGGATGTGCGCGTATTAGGGCGTGTAATTGGCATGATGAGGAGATTTTCCGGCTGTTGTTAAATTAAATATATACTTGATAATAATAACAGTACAATGATATAATCACGTTCGTGTGGTTAAATAAATATTTTGTTAGGAGGCATCAATGAGTGAAGGGACGTCTTTGACTCAATCAGCCCAGTCAAGGTACAGGGAGCTATGCGATATGTTAGATCAAAAGAGGGGAGAGATAGAATCTCTACAGAAAGAATTCGAGGCGATTTCAGGATACCTGATAACTATGGGCGTTATTCCTAAAGAGGAGCCAGTTAAAAAGAGACGCGGCAGACGGCCAAAATCGGCGGTGGCAGACACATCCGGTTAAAATAAGTAAGGGTATTTATAACCTCAGAGATAGTCTTTTTGCCCGCCAATATCAGGGTGGGCGGTCAGGCTGATGTTGGGGTGTTTTGTCGCGAAAACAGTGCGGATGGGCGGGTTCACTTGTTTTTTTAGTTTGTGTTTAGCTATAATGTATCGTCATGTTTCCAGTGGTAAGGCCAAGACGCCTTAGATATAGTTCCGTTCTCAGAGAGATGGTAAGGGAGACCTCGCTATCTGTGGGTAGTTTTGTCTATCCCCTCTTTGTTACCTTTGGCACAAACACCAGGAGGCCAATACAATCCATGCCGGGCTGTTTTGCCGAATCGGTTGACGTGATTGCTGAATCTGCAAGGGATATATATGCGTTAGGAATTCCGGCGGTTATTCTCTTCGGTGTTCCACACCACAAGGACGAACAAGCCTCCGGTGCCTATGACCCCGACGGGGTTGTCCAATTGGCGGTTCAGGAAATCAAACACGCCGTGCCTGAGTTGTTTGTCATTACCGATGTGTGTCTGTGTGAGTACACAAGCCACGGCCACTGCGGTGTCTTAGAAAACGGGCAAATCCTCAATGACCCAACCCTTGAACTTCTTGCCCGCGCCGCCGTTTCACACGTCCGCGCTGGCGCCGATATGGTCGCCCCTTCTGATATGATGGACGGGCGCGTCATGGCAATCAGAACTGCTCTTGATTCCGAGGGATGCGCCTCCATACCAATTATGAGCTATGCCGTTAAGTACTCGTCAGCGTTCTACGGGCCGTTCAGAGAGGCCGCTGAATCCACTCCCACCTTCGGCGACAGGAAATCCCATCAGATGGACCCCGCCAACCGCCGTGAGGCACTAAAAGAAGCCGCCATTGACATAAATGAAGGGGCAGATATTCTTATGGTAAAACCCGCCCTCTCTTATCTTGATATAATATCGGACGTAAAACACGCATTCAACGTCCCCGTTGCCGCGTATAATGTCTCCGGCGAATACGCAATGGTTCACGCAGGTGCAAGGCTCGGCTGGATTGACTACGAAAAGGTTATGATGGAAATCCTGCTCTCAATTAAACGCGCCGGGGCGGATATAATTCTTACATACTTCGCCAAAGACGCCGCCAAAATCTTAAACGATTAAAAGATTAAAGGATCAAAGGATTAACGACGAAGGGGGGGTAACCCCCCCTTCACCCCGTATTTTTGCACACGTTTCATCCTTTTTGAAGCAAGATGGTAATGTAGCCCGCCTGTTTTTTGAGTGAGGGTATTTTTTCTAACAACACTCTCTCTATCGGCATCAGCCCCTCCAGTATGTGGCTAAAGATGCTGGTTTCAATGAATTCCGTGGTCGAAAAGTATTTTTTGAAAATAAGTATGTCGGAGGGGCGTAGAGGTACGTCTGTACCCTTGTACTCATCTATAATGTTGTGCTTAATATAGCGCAAGATATTGATAGCAATATTGGCCGTGTATGGTTCGCAGAAGGCCGCCTTACCGCCTGTCTTTAAAACTCTGGCGATTTCGGGGATTACCCGCTCAAGCGTCACATGGTGGAGGACGGCATTGCCAAATACAAAGTCAAAGTGGCCGTCATCAAAGGGGATTTCCTCCGCGTTGCCCGTAAATGGCCTGATATTGTCTATTGAATTTACCCTCATTCGCTCCCTAAGCACCCCTATGCTGGATTCTGAGATGTCAAAGGCGTCAACCGTCTTACAAACCTGCGCCAACAGGCATGTCGTCCATCCCGCCCCGCAGCCTATGTCAAGTAATGACGATTTCTTATCATGAAGATTGAAAAATTTAACAATCGGCCTCAGGTTAATGTGCGCTGTAAAAACCTCTTCGTATGACCTTTCTATTTTAAGGCCGCCAGCTTTCTTTAATAAGACACCGGCCTTCTTGTTCCACTTAAGCTCTTCTTCGTCGTATCTTCCCATATTGATTGTCTCCTGATTATCGGCTAATTATCTCCGAGTGAGCGTATCATAATTTGCGGCAACTGTCAATGGCTTGCCGTGAATTATTATCCCCCCGTGTCAGATTTCTGACACGGGGGGGGGGGCAGGGCGGATTAATGGCAGGCGACCTGCTTGTTGTTTGGCGTGTTTGCTTGATCTTATGGCGTTGGCATAATAATTGCAAGTGGATTACAAAAGGTTTGTAGTAATATTTGAGGAGGTATGGGGTATGGCTGATTACAAGAGGCTGATAAGCGGCAATAAACGGGAGTTGTTAAATTTCAAAGGTAATCTCTTGAGCACTGCTACGGGTAAGACCGTGAAGTCAATAATGGTGACAAGCGCCATGAACGGAGAGGGCAAGACAACAGCGGCTTTAAGCCTGGCTTATACGCTGGCAGTCAACGCCAAGGATAATGTTTATTTAGCAGACGGTTCGTGGAATTCTCCCAAGATGGATAAGATATTTAATATGGGGGAGGTGAAGGGGATATCAGATTATTTTCGTGGAGAGGTAGCTCTGGACACGATAGTGAGGCAGACTCAGACTGAAAATCTTTCCGTAATTCCATTCGGTAAAAAGACCACCAATTCTATGGAGATACTGAAGCCGGCGATGCTCAAAGAGAAGATTGATGAGTTGAGAAGTAAGTGCGATTATGTTATTTTTGACTCCGCCTCCATCATGGGCTCAGCAGATATCGCCGTACTGTCCACATTCTTTGATGGCGTGATTATGGTCGTAGAGTGTGAAAAGACAAAATGGCAGGTAGTGGATTTGGCTAAAAGTAAATTGGAATCCGCTGGTGCGAATATCATCGGAGCCGTCTTAAATAAAAGAAAATTTTACATCCCGAGGTGGCTATATGGATAGAAGTTATATTAATAGGATGAGTTCAGTTTTAAAGCGGTGTATAAACAGGCGGCTTATAAGCAGTCTGTTTGTTTGTGTTTCTATAATAATGCTGGCAGTTGGCTGCGCTTCTGTAGAGCCGCAGGGAACCACTCAGGAAGGCAGCGTTAATTTTACAAACGCTGGCTACAACAATGCGGCAAACGACAACTTTACTGGTTTTAACACCTCGTATGATGTCTTCCCGGAATATCGCATAATGCCCGGAGATATCCTGGAGGTCTTCTATAAGGTAGATACCAGTAAGATACAGGATTTCACGATTGAGGTTGACTACACTGTGTCGGTCAAGTTCATCAATGCCCCGGAGCTGAACGAAACACAGACAGTACGCCCCGACGGCACCATCACGCTGCCATATATCGGGAATCTTTATGTCTTGGGGAAAACGCCGGATGCCCTTACCGCCGAGCTTAAACAGTTCTATGCTAAGATACTGAAATACCCTGATTTGTACGTCTTAGTGCCGGATTTCAGGTCAACCCTGAAAGAATTCAAGGCCGATTTGCACACCGCCCCGCGTGGATTGAGCAGGCTCGTTACGGTCAGGCCGGACGGGATTGTTACGTTTCCCATTGTTGGCGATATGTTTGCGGCCAAAAGGTCGCTTAAGGAACTTAATGACACACTCAACGGCATGTACGAAAAGGTAATTCCTGGACTTCATGTGAATCTGTTTTTGGAGAAACAGTCGGGCTTTCTGGTTTACGTATTTGGCGAAGTCAAAAAACCCGGCGCGTTTCCTATCATCAAGCCGATTAGCGTGTTAGAGGCGCTTGCCCTCTCGGAGAGCTTCCTGCCTTCGGCCAAGACGGGCAGTATCGTTGTGTTGAGAAAGACAAAAGAAAAGGTCATTGCTACGAAGGTTGCCCTTTCTGATTTGGTAACCACGGCAAACAGGACGGGCGTCATGATGCTTAATCCCGATGACATCGTGTATGTCCCAAGGAGAATTCTCTCCAATATGGCTGACGTGGCGAGGGACATATCTGATATAACGTTCTTCAGGGGCTGGGCGCTTGGCGGCAGTTTCAGTTGGAATATGTATAACGCGCCAACATCATCCGGTACGCCGGCAAGTACGACCAGTACATCAACTGCAACTACGAACTCTATTACTGGCCAAACAACTACGACTACGGTAACTAAATAAGGAGGATATAAAGATGAGAGCTGAAAGTATGGTAGAAGATTACAAACGAGCGCTGCTGACTACGTTTTTTGTCCAGAAGCGGATAATATACTTCGCAACTGCCGTGATATTTCTCTCCGCAGTGCTGGTGTCCTTTCTGTGGCCTAAGACCTATGCGGCCTATGGCTCGATACTGGTAAAGGGAAAGAAGTCGGACAAAAGCCCCAATGCCTTAGAAAAAGAGGAAATACGTCCAAATCCGGTCACTAAAGAAGACCTGAACTCGGAATCCGAGATTCTCGTCTCCCCGGACGTCATAAGGGGCACGATTGCGAAGATGAGAGAGAAGAATCAGTACAAGGATTCTCACTCTATCTTGTCCTCTGTGGTTGCCATGCTCAAAAGCGCCAAGGGCACGGGGAAAGAAAAAGCCATAGAGGAAAGTGAGATATACAAGATTAAGAAGAGCGTAACTACGGAGATCATCCCAGCTACCAATGTTATTAAAATAACATTGAATGATAATGACCCCAAATACGCGGTCTTGTTATTGAACTCGCTGATGGAGCAATTTTTGGCATACCGCTCGGAGATTTACAATCCAGAGGCAGCCAGGACGTTTTTCATTGATCAGGTAACCGATTCAAGGAAAAGTATAGAAGGTAAGGAAGACCAGCTTCTGGACTTGTCCAAAGAAGGCCTCGGTGTGATGCCTGTCAAAGAAATAGAGAACAATCTTAGTCTGAAGAAGGACCTTGAGCAGGACCTCCACTACCTTAAGCAGAATGCGATGGAGAAAAAGCGCATGATCGAATACATAGATAATGCGCTGAAGAGTAAGGAAATAAATTACTTTTCATTCATCGAAGGCAACGAGGCCATCACGAATTTGAGCAAAAACCTTCAGGAGCTTGTTGCCGATGGTGGGCCGATTGTAACCAGATACAACAAGGACACCGAAAAGGTTAACCTCTTTAACGAGCAGGTCAACAACATGTATAACTCGTTAAAAAGAGAAGTACAGGGTTATGTGAACAATATAAAGAGACAGCTTGAGACTATTAACGATAAAATTGACTCCGTCGAGAGGCGTATTGACAAAATTCAGGCTGAGGACGTCAAGCTGGAAAAGACGCTGATAGACGCGGAACGCCTGAAGAGGGATATAGAAATATACAAAGTATCCTATGATACCTTTTCTAAACGCAAGGAGGAATCCTCAGTATCGTCCGCCGCCGCGTCGGGTAACTTCCTGATAAGCATCATGGGTAAGGCCTTCCCATCAAGCGGCCCGATATTCCCCATCCCCGGCCTGTTAATCCCCATAGGGCTTATAGCGGGCGCTATGACGGGCATGAGCCTCGGTTTCCTGAAAGAGTACATGGACCAAACGTTCAAAAGCCCGGAGGATGTCGTCAAATACGCGCAGATTCCGGTGCTTGTATTCATACCATTCATGCCGGATACCGTTAACGCTCAGTCAGGCAAGGGCACATCTGCATCGGCGCTCTCTGCCAATGCCAATGCGTCAAAAGTCCCTTTCGATCAAACGATATCTGATATGTTTACAACGCTGAAATCAAACATCAGGGTATTTACCTCATGGGTTTCCTCGTCCAGGACGGTTTATGTGCGTGCGATAGTCCTGCTTTGTTTGATTGTGACGGTTATAGGATGTCAAGTGGCAAGAGCGTATAGTTCAGAGATTAAACGTATGGCCGCTTCCGCTGACGCAGAGATTAGCAATCTGACGGCCTCAGCCAGCGCAGAGATTAGCAATCTGACGGCCATCGCGGCTGCAAAGGTTAGTACTCTGATGGCGTCCGCAATTAACCGCTTACCTATTAACATATCAATATCAATAGTGCCACCAAGTTCTTCGCCGGTAGCCCAAAATGTCAACTCCGCGCAGACACAGGTTATGCAACCAGCGGCAGCCCCTGTGGTAGCCCCGGCGGCATCTGCCCCTGTTGTAACTGCCATGCCGCAGGAAGCCGCTAACACAGCCACCAGGACATCCGCCGCGTCCTCAAGCCCATTACCGGAGGCCGAAAAGGTCAGCGACGCACAGGTGCCGGGCAGCCCCGTGGTCGTCTCACACGAGGTGCTGCCTTCGGTAGAGGTTAAGTTTGATGTTGCTAATTTACGTTCCGTGCCGTCACCGCGCGCTAATGTGGTAGCCTACCCTAAAAAAGGTGATATAATGACCGTCCTTAATGGGGACAAGAGGGGCTGGCTCAGGGTGAAAACCACTGACGGCACAGAAGGCTGGATTTCAGAGCTGGCCGTAGGCGCTAAGACTGAGACGGCAGGGTTGTAAAGGTCTAAGACTGTGAAAGGTACGAACTTCAGAAAGAATATATATTTGGCGATAGCCATGCTTATCGTGTTCTCGCCAAATATATACTACAGTATAATCAGCCAGGAGATAGTCTCTCCGTCGCGAAAGATTGCGTTTATTGTCTTTTCCATAGGGCTGCACCTGATACCGGTTGTGTTATTTGCAAGAAGGATAAAATGGTTTCTCGCGCTGTTCATTCCCTTTGCGGTGCTGTCGCCCTTAGATATGTTTTTTATCTACCTGTACAAATACCCGCCGACAAACAGCGCGCTGCGCGATGTGCTTGAGACCAATACAAGCGAAGCGGCGGAGTTTATTCAGGGCTTTCGCGTACCGGCGGCGCTTACGCTGGCGGCAGTCGTAGTCTTTGCCGCCGTCTTTATCTATTGCCTGAAGAGAATGAACAGCGCCGTCAACACAAAGGGGGCGGCTGCCCTGTCCCTTATATTTATAGCCGTTACCCTGGCCACTTTTTTTACCCAACAGCACGGTGACGAAAATAAATATGTTGCGAAGGCAGAGGTCTTTGAGACACGCATTGGAAAGGCATATCCCATTGGCGTCATAACCCATTTGACGAGGTTTTATCTTGAGAGGCGGCAGCTCGCCAAACATAGAATGGCCGTTGAAAACTTTCAGTATAAGCTTAAGAGACCACAGGATATGTCAGAAAGGGAGATATTTATCCTGATTATAGGTGAGGCCTCAAGGGCGGGTAATTATTCTATAAATGGATATTCCAGAACTACCACACCCAATTTAAGCGCTACAAGTAATCTCATCAGTTTTCCAAACGTGTGCGCACCGGCTACCGTTACCAGAATGTCGCTTCCTGTGATGTTAACCGGTACCAGTCCGGCAGATTACTCAAGCGCGTATGAAAAGCCCGGAGTAATAACCTTCTTTAAAAAAGCCGGCTTTGAGACGCACTGGATTTCCAATCAAATAGAGATGGGCATCTATGATAAGTCAGTAAAAAGCGTCTTTACAGAGGAGGCCGACGACGTAACCGTCCTAAACAGCGCCAAAGGAGACGTCAGGGACAACAACATAAAATACGACGAACAGATTATCCCGCCGCTTAAGAAATTTATTGCCGAAAGCAAGTCAAATAAATTGTTCTTTGTCCTGCACACCATCGGCAACCACTACAGGTATGATTACAGATACCCCAATGAATTCGATGTCTTTAAGCCGTCAATGAAGGGCAGGGACGACATCAGGATTAACGACGCCTTTGTCAGGGATTTAAAGATAAACAGTTACGATAACTCAGTCCTGTATGTTGACAGGTTTATCTCTGACGTTATCAAGTATATTGCGTCGTTAGATGTACCGGCGGCAATTGTCTTTCAGGCTGACCATGGAGAGGATATTTTTGACGACGGGGGGAGTCTGTTTGGCCATGGAAATAAGGTAGTAACCAAATATGTCGCCCATATCCCGCTTATCGTATGGGTGTCTGACGCGTACATGAATAGTCACCCCGACAAAACCGCCGCTTTATCGTCAAATAAAGACGCGAAGCTCGGCAACGGCTTTCTCTTTCACTCCCTGCTGGATATGGCCGATATTTCATATGAAGACAGTGATTTGACAAAAAGTGTGTTTAGTGGTAAACTGAAATTGAACGCCAGAGGGATAATTAATCCTTCGTTTAAGGTGGTTGACTGTGATAAGCTACTCAATTGACGCCGCTCAACTGATGTTGCTCAACTGGTATGGAGATGGATATGGACACTGGCACTTATAATTCTATGGTTATTAAACACAGTTGACTAAGGGGGTTTAGCTATGGCGTTCAGGTTTAATATAACAACCGGTTACAAGGCATTTTCCCATACTTTTAGCCTCATTTTCGACATTACCCTTGCGGCATTGCTTTTAGTCTTAGCCTCGCCTTTTTTTATTGTTATATCAATTGCCATAAAGATGACAGACGGGGGTCCGATTTTTTATCGTGGCGAGCGTCTCGGTAAAAATAAGGAGATATACACGATGTACAAGTTCCGGTCATTAGTGCCTGACGCCGAGCGCATAATAGGCGCCGAGCTGCTTACGTCTCAGCGCGATATAGTAACCAAAGTCGGGAGATTTTTGCGGGAGACAAGGCTGGATGAACTCCCCCAACTATTTAACATCTTACAGGGCAACATGACATTTATAGGCCCAAGGCCTGAGCGCGCGGCGATATATGAGAAATTCTGCAAAGACATAAAGGGTTATGACAGGAGGTTCATTGTTAAGCCCGGGCTGATTGGCTATTCGCAGTTGTTCACTCCTCACAACTCATCAAAGAGGCTGCGCACCCTTGTTGACAATATGTATATTGCAAAAAGGCAGAATGTCTTAGTTGACTATGTCCTGGTGTTTTATACCGCGTTTCTGTCTGTAAAATACGCGGTGGTGAAGATTGTCCCCATTATCTGGAGGAAGGTGGTATTGCGCGCCATAGGACGCGACACCGAGGACAAGAGATATCTCGACAGGGTTTATCTTGAAAACGGCAAGGTTTATTATGGCCATAAAGCCAAATTGGCGCAGGAGGATGCGTCGGTAAATAATAAAGAGGCCTATGCAGACAACAAAATGAAAAGGATTTATTTTGGCTATGACGGGCAATTAACTAACGAGGGGTTGTTGGTAAACATAAACGAGGACGCTTTTTTAATCTTTACGGACAATAAGATGAGCCGCGATGAGACGTATTTTTATAAACTCGAAATATTCTCAAAAAAGAAGAAGACTGCCCTTTGTGACGGCGTGATATTTAAGGAATACCCATCAGGCGATAAACAGTTCAAAAATGCCTACGTAATTAACTACACCCCCGCCTCTCCACTAAACGCATATACGATACACCAGTACTTTTTACAAAAGAGTGTGGCCCAGATTTGAGGGAACTTGTTGCCGCGTTAACGAACCGCCCTCTGGAGAAGGCCCTGTATCTGGGGATATTCCTTGCGATAGCAATAGCCATGACCACGCCATATTATTATCTGGCAATAGTGCCTGCGTTGCTGATAATTTTTCTGGCGATATCGTATAAATATCCCTCGTATGGTTACTACGCGATTATCTTTCTTATCCCATTTGGCGCGTACAGGAGCGTATCTGAGACGAGTTCTCTGAGAATACACTGGGTATTGGCGCTCATTCTCACTTTATATATGCTTTTTAAGACATTTTACCAGCGGCATATGCCGCCGGAGGTGAAATCAAGGATATGGCCATCTGTGGCGCTTCTTTTTGTTGTGGACTTAATATCGGCGATGTTTTCTCCATATCCTGCAACGGCGTTTCACGATGTAGGCCTTTTTGCCGCTGGCGGGATGTTTATACTTATAAGCATGTATTTTATAGACAAGGACGCGTTGTTTAAGTACCTTCCTGCTGTTGTGGTGTATAGTGTCTCATTGAGTTCGCTCTTTGGGGTTGTCGGGTATCTTTTTAACGTATCTTTTTTTGCGGAGAATATAGAGGCTGGCCAGTTTAAGAGGAGTCTCGGAGGCAGTACCGACCCAAATAACTACGTGCTTATGATTGCCTTTGCCTTGCCGCTTCTCGTAACAATGTTTGATAAAGCAAAGAGGCCGACGTTGAAGGCATTTTACCTGGGATTGGTTGTTATAAACGTCATGGGGGTTATATTTTCGTTTTCCAGAGGCGGGGCAATCATAACTACGCTGATATTGTTTATTATGTTTTTCAAGTACATAAAGAAGATGAACGTGCAGCTTATGTTTGTACAGTTGTTCGCGGTAGCCCTTGCTGTTGTCCTTATTATAGGGGTGCTGCCGAAGTCATATACTGAGCATTTCAAAAATATAATCAACCCGCAGGCCGACACATCCATAGGCAGACGTGCCACGTATCTTACAGTTGGGATAGATTCATTTTTTAAGCACCCCATTCTTGGGACAGGGCTGGGTACATTCAGGGACATCTATAGCGAATCAGATTATGCCCGCAAGTTTGAGAAGGAAGGTTGGACAAACAGACGTTACGCGCACAATACATACCTTGAATATCTGGTTGGAACCGGAATTATAGGCTTCTTACTTTTCGCAGCGATTCTATGGCTGACACTGAGGAATTACATTGCCGCAAGGAGAAATTTTCAAATTAACGGGGACACAGAAAGCGCTTCATACGCCGAAATATATCTGTTTTCATTTGTAATCCTGATGATATATTTATTTATTTACAGCGATCCATTCCATAAATACCTTCTCTTTTCGATAGGGGCTTCGCAGGCCGCGTACAGGTTATCTCTGCCGGGGAAGAAGTGATTACGTGGATTTTCGCGCTTTCGATATTCGCAATTGCTTCATTTTTTTTTCTTAATCCGGCACTCGCATACCTTGCTTATCTTATAAAGCCCGTAAAGGAGCGCGTAATCAAGCCATACCGTGCCACCGTATCACTGATAATAGTCGTCCACAACGGAGACAAGATAATCGGGGCAAAATTAGAGAATTCACATTCGCTTGATTATGGCACTGATGATTATGAAATTATTGTGGTGTCCGATGGTTCTTATGACAAGACTGATGAGATAATCAAAGGGGACAAGGATGAGCATATACGCTTTATAAGACTGGACGAGCAGCTTGGAAAATACGCCGGAGTAAACGCGGGGGCGGAGGCGGCAAAAGGCGAAATATTAGTCTTTACAGACGCGGACGCCATCATATCTAAAGACGCCATCCCCGCACTTCTGCGCAACTTTTCCAGCCCCGATATAGGTGGTGTGTCCGGGCGGCGTGTCATTGGCGACAGTGGAAACCTAAAAGACGCCCAGCGCTACTATGTTGATTTTGACACCGCTATCAAACGGCTGGAGAGCCTTACGGGGAGCGTCTCATCAAATGACGGCAAACTATACGCAATCAGAAAATCGCTTTATCAAACCATTCCCCCCTCAGTTACAGACGACCTGTTTATCAACCTTGCCATTGTAAGCCAGGGCTACAGATTCGTCTATGAACACGGTGCCATGGCCTTAATAAACACACCTTCAAGAAATCATGAGCACGAAATCATTCGGCGAAAAAGGATAGTCACGACAAGCCTCAGGGGGATCGCTATCCACAAAGAGCTATTAAACCCGTTTAGATTTGGCATGTACTCTATAAATCTTTTTGTCAATAAAATCATACGGCGCCTACTGCCGGTATTTTTAATCACCCTGTTTATAAGCTCCCTCCTCCTATCCCAACTGAACACATACTACGCAATATTTTTCGGTCTGCAGGGAGCGTTTTACGCCTCCAATGTTGTTTATCTTCTGGTGTTGTCGCGAATCAGGAAGATAAAGCTGATTACGCGTTTATTTTCAGTCGCGTTTTATTTTACGTTAGGGAATTATGGTACATTATTAGGCGTGATAGATTTTTTAAGAGGCAAAGAGGTAGTTAAATGGGTACCAATAAAAAATGACTGACAACCCAAAGCCCGCCCCCCCTGCCATATTAATAATCGCGCTATCAATGCGCTTTGGTGGTGCGGAGGTACGGATTATTGAGACGGCGGAGCTTCTTCAAGGCAGATGCAAATACGGTGTCGTAACACTGGCTAACACCCCGCTTCAGCAAAAACTTCAGGAACGAAGTCTGAACACATTTCCTCTTTCGATGAGCAAGGCAAGTCCGCGTGTCCTTTTGAGTATTTACCATATAATAAGGGCGGGGGGATTTAACGTTGTTGACGCCCACAATCCACAGTCACAGTTTTGGGGACTTTTAGCGGCCGTTTTTGCCCGCGCGCCGCTTAAGATATGCACAGTCCACAGCAGCTATGGGCATACTGAAACAGGCCTTAGAAAATTACTATATGAGCTGGTTTTAAAGTTGAACATGTTTTTCGATGTTGCCTTTGTGTCTGTGTCGGAGGCTGTTAGTGTTTATCTCTCTGCCCTCGGGGCAAAGCAACACAGGATAACACTGACGCGCAACGGGATAGCGATGCCAGAGATTGACCCACTCAGACATAGGCATCGGGCTACCTTTGGCCTGGCGGAGGACGATTTTGTTATAATCAGCGTGGGACGGCTTGAGCCGGTAAAGGGCCATATCTATCTGATAGAGGCCGTTAGTGAGTTACGTAGGGCAGGTAAGACAGTGAAATGTTTGATAGTAGGAGAAGGCCGCGAGCTTGACACTTTGACGAAGCGTATCTCAGCACTAGACGTATCGGGCGAAGTGACCCTTGTTGGGTTTCGCACTGATGTTGAGGCGTTGCTTCCTATGGCGGATGTTTTTTGTATGCCGTCACTGTCTGAGGGGTTACCGTATGCGCTTTTGGAGGCATGTGCCTGTGAGTTGCCGATTGTGGCGTCAGAAGTTGGCGGCATAGCGCATCTTCTAAAAAATGGGGAGACGGCGATTTTGGTGCCGCCTTCGAATGTCCCTGAGCTTGTGGAGGGGATAAGGTATGTTATGGACAATCCTCGTGAGAGTAAGGCGATGGGCGAGGCCGGGTACGCGCTCGTTAAAAATGAATTTTCAATAGAAACCATGCGCGACCTGATGTTAGGTGTGTATGGCTTGAGGGGGTAAAATGACAAGGAAACTTATATTTACACTACTAATATTACTGTTAACCCAGTGCATGGCATTTGCGTTAGACCCTGGCAGCCTGCCGGGGGATTGGAGGCCGTTTTCAGATGAGTCACCGTGGAATAAGCCGATACCTGCTGACGCTAAAACCCATCCCAATTCTGAGCTGATAATGAAGACCCTTGAGGCCGAGGCCAAAAACATACGCCTGGCGAAGATATTTGCTATTCCCGTATGGGTTGTTGACTCAAAAAAGACCCCGCTGACGAAGGTCAGGAGCACGAAGATATTTGACACATGGGATAAGAACCAGGCCGGCGTAAGCGATGTGGCAATCCCTGTGACAAAGGAGATGTGGGGGGAGCCGACAGATGACGGCCATATCTGCATAGTTGACCCGGCGGCGGGCACTTCGTGGGAGATGTCTGTTTACAGATGGAGAAAAGACGATGACACACCTAAATGCACAACCTTTAATATCTGGGACCTGAAAGGTTCCGGCGTTGCAAATCCTAAGGGCAGTAAAAGATGGTTTCTTATAGGCGGACGTGGTGCGGGATTTCCACTGATTGCGGGGCTTATACGCCCTGAGGAGGTCAGGCATGGTGAAATAAGACACGCAATGGTCTTCACGTTTCCCAAAAACAGGAAACCGGAGACGGGAGACGCGATATTCATCTCGCCGGCTGCCAGAAGTGATGGTGCGGTTAAGGGTGAGCAATATCCGATAGAGGGTATGAGATTTCAGCTTAACCCAGCCCTTACAGAGAAGGATTTCGACGGCTGGGGTTTAAATCGCGAAGGAAAGATTTTGGCAAAAGCCTTGCAAAAATATGGGATGTACCTGGGGGACAACGGCGGGGCGATGGCGGTTCAGGCACAGCTTCTTGCCCCGGACTCCGATGATAACCAAAAGAAGTGGGACGATTTATTGCCGGGTTTTTATAAGAGTGTTGCAAAAATACCAACGAATCAGTTTCGGGTGATATATACCGGAGAGCCTGTGGTCAAATAGCTTGCGAAAATAGGGGTGCAGGGGGGTTACCTCCCTGCGTCGTTAATCTTTATTTAGTTGCCTTACGCACATCTTTAAAAACAACGGCCTTACGTGCCCCTCCTTCATATAACCGTTTATTAATATCCTCCGGGCTTTCTATTTGCAACTCCGGGGTGACGCGGGCCTTCGCGCGCAGATTCTCTATGATGCCGTCGCGAAACGCCTTATCTGCTCTGAACGAGCCGACTCTGAGGATAATCCTGTCCGACTGATTCTCCCCCGTGGCCGCCTCTATCTGGTAATTCACTACATCTTTCAGCTTACAGATAGCGTTTTCTATTGTCTTAGGATACAAGGTGACGCCCTTTATTTTAAGTCTTTGCATTTTCCTGCCGATAATCGGCCCTATGCGAAGGGAGTTTCGGCCACACTTGCAAGGCTCGGTTATCTTAAACGTTATATCCCCGGTCTTGTACCTTATTAGCGGCATTCCTTCGATTTGCAGGGTTGTCAGGACAAGTTCTCCTGTCTCACCGTCGTTGCGCGGCACACCCGCCTCATCAACCACCTCGGCAATGACGAGGTCTGGATGGCTGTGTAGCCCCTCCTTTTGGCCGCATTCGCAAAACGACACCTGTCCTTCGGTTATGCCGTATGTGGAGTAACATATGTCGCCGAAGGCCTCTTCCACAAGTTCCCCAAGGGCATTTGATCTTAATGATGTATCCCTTATACTCTCCCCAATGAGCACGGCCTTTTTAATATTCAAATCCTTTGGATCAATCTTCAACTCATTGGCGGCGCGCGCCATGTGAAGCATAAAAGACGGTACGGCCACAATGGCCGATGGCCGCAGTTTCTCTATCAGGTCGAATTGTCTGATAGTATTCTGAGGGCCTACTCTGGCAACCGCCGCCCCCAGCCTTATAAGCCCCCTATAGTAGGCGGCACCGGCTATGAACAAGTTGTCTCCGGTTACGGCAATGTGAAACAGGTCTCCTTCTTTTGCGCCAGTATATGTGAAACTTCGCTGCTCGTTATAGGCAAGCCTATCAATGTCGCCTTCGGTCATTGCTATGAACTGGGGTTGCCCTGTTGTGCCTGTGGTTGAGACAATCTCTCTTAAAGAAACTCGTTGCACTGCCAAAAAGTCCCAGTTATGCCGCTGAAGGTCCTCTCTGGTTGTAAACGGCAGCTCATCAACCCCCTTTATTTCGTTGGGGGCGATATTATTTTGCCTGAATATGTCTTTATAATATTGGCTCTTTATGCTTACATACCCTATCAACTCAGCAAGGAGCCTGTCCTGAACATTTTTTATATCAGCGGGGGATGAGAAATCTATGGAATCAAAAAATCTCATAGTCGGCAATACACCGTTGCCCCTCGGTCCTTTGCATTTTGAGCATTTTCGAGGACAAAAAACCCGGCCTCATAGACATTGTTCCCCTTTCTGAGCACGCCCCCTGACACCGCTGTCTTTGTATATCCATTTCTTATACACACCGCGGCGTATTTTATCACATCTTCAAAAGAATAGTTAACAGGCATCAACACGCACTCTCCGCGAATATCAAACACAATAGTAATCTGGGCAGAAAACGCGTTTGGCGAGGTAAAGGGAAACATCAGCGGACTTGCGCCGTATATACCGTCGCCAAGCACGCCCCTAAAGAAATCATCCTTTACGTCCTCGACCGAGTCATCAATCCCCATGAAGAGGCCAATGTCGTCTCTTCCTGATGGAAAGGCTATCCCTGCGTTGTCCAGAGCAAAGCTCACAGCCGTGACGGCACACTTTTCTATGTCATGGATAAACCTCGTCTTGCCCGCGCGCTGCCTGATTGAATTAAGAGTCTCTTCAATAATACTATGGCCATCTGAATAAGAATATCCCATTCCGGTCACAACTATTTCCATCGTTTTCATATTTGGGGTGGCCTTCCGAAAATCACGGCGGCATTTTGCCCGCCAAAACCCGCTGAGAGGGACATTGCCGCCCCGACTGGCGTTGCCTTTGCGGTGTTTGGCACATAGTTGAGGTCACACTGCGGGTCGGGGTAGCGATAGTTTATCGTCGGGGGGATTACTCCCGTATTTATCGCCATCAGGGCGCAGAGAGCCTCAATCACCCCTGAGGCGCCGAAGGCGTGCCCAAGCATTGATTTCGTTGAGGACACATATGTTGTATAAGCCGCCTCTCCAAGAGCCAACTTTATCGCCTTAGTCTCCATCAAATCATTATACACAGTTGCCGTGCCGTGGGCATTAATATAATTTATATCATATTGGCGCAGGCCGCTTTGTGATAAGGCAGCCGTAATGGCGCTGGCAAGCCCCCTGCCTTCCCTGTGCGGCGCGGTCAGATGGGAGGCGTCCGCCCGTGAGGCGTAACCAAGTACGCGCCCATAGCACTTCGCGCCACGTGCCAACGCATGTCTTTCTGCTTCAATGACTAAAAAGGCCGCCCCTTCGCCGAGAGCCAGCCCGGTTCTTTTTTTATCAAACGGCCGCACCTTGTCCTCTGTGAGCGCCTGAAGGAGGTTAAACCCCGCAAGGGCAAAATCACTAAGCACATCAATGCCTCCCGCAATAACCACCTCAGCCTCTCCCGTTGCTATACTCCTTGCGGCTATCCCGACGGCGTCTGTGCCGGAGGCACAGGCAGTTGATATGGCACTGAGGCGGCCTCCAATTGCAAAGCGCTGTCCCAGGTACCTAACGGGATATGACAGAGAGGCCTCAGCAGTCCTGTTTTGAATATTGCCGTCTATGAGCTGCCTTTCGCGGCTGAGGACATTTCCCAGTATGCTGCCTATAACCATGTCAGCGCCCTGAAGTTCCTCAGCGCTCAATCTGGAATCCACGATGGCCATCTTCAGCGCCGCCTCGGCTATATAAAAAAACTTATCCTCGGGCTGAAGGTCTTGCTCTGTTTCAATAGCCGCCGTAAGCCATTTTTTCTTTTCATTAAGCAGTGGAGGTGCCTGAAGTTTAATAGAGTCTTCACCTCTGGTAAGTGCGCCCCAAAACGCGTCTATAGTATCGAATGGCCTAAGCGGCGCAACCAGTCCCATTGCCGTCACCCATACGCCTGTCATGGTTTAGCCGCCATCCACAGACACTCATTAAGCGTTACCGCGTTGATGTCAAATCCAATCTGCTCAAAAAGCAGTCTCGTCTCTCCTGCTGAATAAAACCCCTGCCAGCCCTCGCACACGCTCTCGGCAAAGTCATGGCACAAGGCCGCCATTCGATATAACTTATCAGCACCGCACTGTGAGTCAGGGTAGCCGCGTGTTATTACACCCATCAGGCCGTCCCGCGCTAAAACCCTATATACATCCTCATAAACAAATCTCCTGAGACCCCCTGCAATATATGGATCGGCGCAGGAAAATACGGCAGCGTCAAAATAGCCGTCTTCAAAGGGCAGCGGGTGGCCAAACCCGCCCCATTTATCCGAATGTACCCACTGTACGGCGTCAGGCTTCAATAGTTTAGCCCTTGCCGTCTCGTAGAAAGCGCCGTTGTAATCTACGGCGGTAATCTTCACGTCCTCTGAGCATCTTTGTAAGTGGTATATATCATAACCAGGCCCATAGCATAGCACAAGTGCCCTGTGTATGGCACGTTGGCCCAGTTTATTGGCCAAAACGCCGCGCGCGTACTCAAATTCGGGATTGCCGAGAAACTCATCCCATATACCCACACACCCACCGTTAAAATCATAAAGCGGCTTGCCACCCCTGAGATATTCCCCCGCATAGTCTATACACCTGCCAAAAAAATTATATTCACCTTCAAAGCCGTCCAGTGAGCCGTGTGCCGGTTCACAATTAACGCCATCGGCGATATAATTACCCCCCCGCCTGTTGCCGCACTCTGAAAGAAAATCCAGCGCAACGGCAATCATCCTTCGCCTGTTGCCGTCTTTCAGGGTATAGCCGTGAGAGTTTTCAAGAAATTCCACGATCCTTTCAAACTCATCACATAGCCGTTGCCCGGACAACGCCGGGTCAATCCCCTCATCAACTATGAAGTCCAAAAGACGGCGATTTAACGCCGTATGAAACATTGCCCATGATTCCATCAACAATTTATCTTTTTAAGATTCGCTCACTCTGGATAAAATAACGGCCGCTGCGTCTCCATCTTCCTCAGCCGCGTATATAATAACATGATTGATTTCAGAATGTTTGGCGTATTTTTTAAGTCCCGCGGCAAATAATGGATTCACAGGACAACCACCGCCACAGGCTATAGCCGCTAAAATTATATTCCACATAGTGGAGACGCAAAAGGCATAACCCAGGCAATCAAAAAAACCCAACGTGGGGATGTCCCTAAAAAGTGGGGTAGTTTTATAATCTGAAACGGCCACGCCTATGTCTGCCGCCGCAAGGCCGGCCATTGAAAGCGCACCGTCTATTGCCCTTTGAAGCGCCAGTTGAGGGCTGTCCGGGATTGTACAAGCGGCATACCCCGATATCGAACACAACTTAACAGGATTAATTGGCCTTTGCTCGTCCACCGGTTCAATTAACACAGCACCGGCACCCTCAGAAAACACCCGTGCCGCCTTAGGGTTGAATCGGGAGTAACAAAACGAGGACAACTCATTACGTTCCTCGGCACAAACCACAATAGCCCGCCGTGCCCTCCCTGTCTCTATAAGCGTTGCAGCGAGCATGAGTGCCTTAACGGCAACTGACTGGCCGCCTATAATGGAATGCACCGGGCCGCGAATATTAAATATTATTGAGGCATTTCCAGCCGGGGCGTTGAGCACGGACTCAGAAAAGAGTGTGGGGCTTGCCGTGTCTTTTGCCTCGGCCACGAGGGTGTGATGGAAGCCGGTGCTGAAATTAAGCGCGCCGTTTGTGACGCCGGAAATTAAGGCACAATCACCAAAGTCGCTGACCCCGCGGTCTCTTAACACCTCTTCTACGGCAGTAACGGCATATGAGGTGATAGCGGCGCTTCGGCGTATTTTCCTTAACACTGCCACGGCGGCCTCGCTGATAGGGTTGGCAGCAACGCGGTGCCCCAATGCGGCCGCCTCAGCAAGGGTTGATACGCCAACGCCAGCCGGGCTTATGGCACCAACTCCGGTAACCGCCAGCCTTGTCATCTGTACTCCCCGAATATCAGCGCCGCGTTTGAGCCGCCAAACCCAAACGAATTGGACAGTACCGCCCTGATTTTGGCCTCCCGGCCAACCGTAACGATGTTTAGATTGCAGTCGGGGTCAGGCGTTACATAGTTTATATTCGGAGGAAGCCAGTCTTCAACTAACGCCATGATGCTGAGGATGGCCTCCACCGCCCCTGCCGCCCCCAACAGATGCCCTATCATGGGTTTTATTGAGCTTACGGGAATATCCACACCGCTGTTATTACCAGAAGAAAATACCTTTGTTATTGCGCGCGCCTCCATTAAATCGTTGTATTTTGTTGCTGTGCCGTGGGCGTTGATATAGCCTATATCGGGGAAGGCGGCCTCCTTCAACGCCATCGCCATCGCGTTTGCGGCGCCTTTGCCGTCGGGGTCGGGGCTTGTCATGTGGTAGGCGTCAGAGGCAGCCCCGTAGCCGGTTATCTCGCAATACACCCTCGCGTTACGCCTCATGGCATGTCCCAGCTCCTCAATGACCAATATGCCGACGCCTTCGCCAAGAACCAGCCCTGTCCTGTTTTTGTCAAATGGCCGACAAATCTCCGGCGTAACGGCCATGAGGGAATTAAATCCCGCGAATGTGAACTCAGTCATAGTGTCGTAACCTCCGGCAATGGCCACATCGTACCGTCCTGAGGCGATAAGGCCAAAGGCATGGCCGATAGCATTGGCCGATGAGGCACAGGCATCAGAAAATACGGTGTAATCCCCCGTAAGTGCAAACTCTTTGAAGAGATTTACCGCCTGATAATGGGCGAGGTAGTCAAGTGTCTTTGAAATCCTTGCCCTTGATATGCCTTTTTCTATTACCTCGCGATGGAATGCCTCGCCGCTTAACATCCCGCCAAGGGTAGTTCCCAGTGACAAGAAGACATCAATGCCCGGCCTTGTGAGACCCGCAACCCCAAGTGCCTCACGCACCGCGCAAATAAGCAGGTGCGAGGCCCTGTCAAGTCTGCCAGCCCTCAAACGTGAGACCGGCGTGCTGGTGCCACCTCTTATCTCAGCGCCAAGTCTGCCCCTGTATGGACTGGCGTCAAACGTGGTTATCTCCCCGACAGAGGACTCACCGGCCTTGATTTTCTCCCAATTAGCCTCAACGCCGACGCCGTGGGAGGTTATTATCCCCATGCCGGTTACCACAGCTCGTTTTCTCAGGATCCCCCCACCGATACCTGTGCCTCTCAGGGCAGTAAGTCCCCCTTGGCGTAGTAAAGACTATACGCCGCTAACTCATAAACACAGTCAAACGTAGCTGCCATACCTTGCAGCGAGGGTACGAACGATGTCCATGAGAGGTTGCCCGCCAGCGGCTTGTTTGTCGAAAATATATCCGGCGTAAGACCGATATTTTTGAACATGGCAATTGATCTTCTCATATGCAGCCACGAGGTTATGAGCAGTATCTTCTTTATTCGATTTCTCTCTGTATAAGCCTTTACGCCCCTGGCCTCGTCTAAGGTTCTGTTTACCTTTGCGTAAAGGACAAGCTTGTTTTCATTAATCCCCTGAGACGCCAGAAGTGGCTTCACTTTCTCTGCCTCATCAATGGATTTGTGTGCCTTGTTAATGGGGCAGTATGTCCATTGCCCAAGCAACAGTTGCCCGGCATGGCCAGTCTTTACAAAGTAGACCCCAGCCAGTAACCTCTCGGTGCTGCTGGTCGGGTGTACATAGTTATTGGGTATGTAAAACAGCGAATCGTTCATGGAATACCATTCAACATCCAGCACCCCTGCCAATACGACGGCAGCCTCATATTTCTCTTCAGGGTTATACGTATCCGCAACCCCCCACAGATTAGAAACCCAGTGAGATGTAAACGATATGCTGAATAAATAAAAATACAGAGTCAGACAAATTGCAAAAACCCGTCTGTTTTTCTTTGTAACAGCAAGAAAAACCATACCAATAAAGACAAGCGTCAGCGGGTTGATTAAAACAAGCGCAACCATCTTAAATAACACCATGTGTAATTATATATAAATTGGCAAATATATGCCAACAATTATATACTATGCACAAAAGGAGGCCGATATGCTATTTGAACCATACGTCTTAAAAGACATAAGGCTGGACAACAGGCTGGTACGTTCAGCCACATACGAAAAGGGTGCTGACAACGAAGGATGCGTTACTCCGGAGCTGATACAACGCTACGAGGCCATTGCAAGGGGTGGGGTGGGCCTGATAATAACAGGAGGCGCCCCCGTTCACCCATCAGGGAGGTTCGTGCCTCAGATGGTCGGGATTTACGACGATAAATACATAGACGGCCTGAGCGCACTAGTCAGCGCCGTCCATGCGCTTGGCGGTAAAATTGCCGTACAGATAGCCCACGGTGGGAGGCAGTGCTACCCGGAGCTGCTTGGTGGTGAGCTGCCGATTGCCCCGTCTGCGGTACATGAACCTGTATTGAATATTACGCCGCGTGAAATGGCTGATGAGGAGATATGGGCGATGATACACGCCTTTGGCGAGGCGGCAAGGCGGGCTAAGGCCGCGGGATTTGACGGCGTGCAGATACACGGCGCTCACGGCTATTTGGTAAGCCAATTCCTGTCGTCTCATACAAACAGGCGCACCGACAACTGGGGCGGCGACGAAGGCAGGAGATTTCGTTTCCTTGAGGAGGTATATAAGGCCATAAGAGAGGCGGTTGGCGCGGATTACCTCGTATTTATAAAAATGAACTCAAGTGACCACCTATGCTGTGGCGGTCTAAGGCCAGATGAGTCGCTTAGGATAGCGCAAAGACTTCAGGCCATTGGCATAGACGCGGTAGAGGTAAGCGGCGGTATGTACGAATCCAGCCTGAGACCGGCACGCACGAAGATACTACATCCTGAGGACGAGGCATACTTTAAGGAACCCGCGGCATTGTTTAAAATGTCGCTGAACATACCGGTAATACTCGTTGGAGGCATAAGAACGCGCGCCATTGCTGAGGAAATGCTGGAGTTGGGATACGCCGACCTTATTTCGATGTCAAGGCCGTTGATAAGGGAACCTGACCTGCCGAATAAGTTCAGGGCGGGCAAAGACAAGAGCGACTGTCAGTCATGCAACGCCTGTATGAATTTCAGAAAGCTTGATACGGTGAAATGTGTCCAGCTTCAAAAACTTGAGACATGATTAATTCTGGCGATACCGCTGATGGCAAGGGTGGCCTGACGGCGGAGATTGTATTTATCGCGCTGGTTATCTGTTCAGCGTTGGTGAGGGTGGTCAACATCGCCTCGCCGATACTGGAGGAACACGCCTTTCGCCAGACACAGACCGCCATAACCATATGGACTTTCGTAAAAGAGGGGATCAGCTTTTTTTCATACCAAACGCCGGTATTTGGACCGCCGTGGCAGGCGCCTTTTGAGTTTCCGTTGTTTCAGGCGGCGGCGGCCATAATAGTCAAGGCGGGGGTGTCCAGTATTGACGTGGCGGCAAGACTGACAAATATAATCTTTTTCTATCTCTCCGCGTTTTTTTTGTTTATTTTGTGCGGTCGTTTTTTTAGGGAACGGGGGATAGCTTATACGATTGTGTTGTGTTATGTGTTGTCGCCTTATACGATATTCTGGAGCCGTACCAGCATGATAGACTACGCCTCTGTGGCTTGCGCGCTTGGGTATTTTTACTTTTTCTTGCGTTTGCTTGAAGAAAATGAAATGCTCTTGTCGTTGGGCGGCGCGGTTGTCTTTGGTGCACTTGGATACCTGATAAAGATAACGACTATGCCGACGGTTGTGATTCCACTGGCCTGTTTCATGGTGAGGCAACTCTGGAATAATTACAACAAGACAGGTGTAGGATTACTGTCCTACCTATTATCATGCCTGGTACATAAAAAGACATTTTTCATAAAACTCCTGATGGCAATTGTCGTGCCATTTGCGGCGGGTTGCCTCTGGACTATACACGCTGATAATGTCAAAAACGCTTCTTTATTTACTGAATGGCTCACATCAGGACATCTGCAGGGCTGGAACTATGGCACATGGAAACAGAGGGTTGAATTGAGCAACTGGATGACTATCTCAGGCCATATAAAACCGTTTATGCCATTTACGTTTGTGCTTGTACCCTCTGGACTTGTTTTCGCGCTCAAACATCCGCGAAGATACATGGAGTTTATCTACACAGGCCTCTTAGGGACACTTCTGACAGTCCTCATTTTTTTTAACTTATATCGTGCACATAATTATTACCCTATGGCGGTTACTCCGTTTTTAGCGGTGGCGGCGGGATTTGCCCTTTACCACATCTTTTTAGTCTTACTGAAATATAAAAGAGACACATCGGCATTACACTTAAAGGTATGTATTGCGGGAGTGTGCCTTACGTTGCTTGGATATTATTACATAAAAACCGCCACAGCATATTTAAAACTCCCGTTGATTACAAATAGATACAGCACAAGCACGATAAGCGACTTCTTAAGGACAGTAACCCCCCCTGATGAGTACATTATCATTACAGACCACCTGTGGAATCCAAGCATTCTCTACTATGCCAGACGCAAGGGCTTTATGATAAACAAAGACTACGACTACGGGGCGAGACTACTGACATTCTTCAAAGAGCACAAGTTCACTACTATCGTCACAGTCAATGATTATCCTGAGTTGCTTGCCAACTGGAGATATGCCGTCAGGCTCTCGCCACACGGCTATAAGATTATCGGCTACAACGTCTACAAGGTAACGGACGACCCCAAGGTATACGAGGATTATAAAAAAATTAATAAATAAAATGTGTGCAAAATTACGAGGGGTCAGGGCAAACGCATTAGAAATTGCCTCCCTTATTTTTGTCATTCCGGCTTGTCTGGAATCTGTCCTTATGCCTCAGAATATGCACAATCACCATGAAACTCCCACTAAAGGGCAGATTCCAGACAAGCCGGAATGACGGAAAAGGACAAACCGGAATGATTGCATTAGGTATCCCCAGCTTTATTTTTCAAATGCGATTGCCCTGTACGAGGGGGTTACCCCCCTTCGTCTTTAATCTTATGCGGCGCGCGGTTGACATTGGATAGGGAAAAGTGCTACGCTGATAATAGAGGGGTGTTTGGTTGGCTCCGCGAAGGAGGTATGTATAGTGCACGAGGACATTTATGACAGTATAAAGGATAACGGCGGCAACGGCGGCCAGAAGGTATTAGAAGCCCCGCAGGATGAGCTGCGCGATGTGATAAGCCCGGCGAAGGTGGAGAAGGTCAAGTTAAATTGCTGGGAGTTCAACAAGTGCGGACGTGAGCCTGGCGGCGATAAGGTTGAGGAGCTTGGCCTTTGTCCCGTGACCATAGCGACCTCTTTTGATGGACTGCACAGTGGTAAAAATGCTGGTAGGGCATGTTGGGCAGTTCCTTTTGCGTGTGGAGACCCGGATGGCAAAATGAGTGTTGCCAGTAAAATCAGAAAGTGCACTAAATGTGAATTTCACCACCTCGTTATCAAAGAAGAGGACAAGTATCAAAGCGCCCTGAAACATCTGAAAAAGTTTAATAAAGAAGAAAAACAAAAAATACTCAAAGAGAAAAAAACTGAAGTATTTAAAGAGCCTGGCCTGGTAAGACATATATTCGAAAAGAGTATGCACACCGCCTACGGAGAGGACGCGGAGGTGGATTCCCTGTTCATCACGCTGCTCATAGGGTGGGTGAGCCTTTGCCCTTCGGTCAGTTTTCTGGAAGGCAGTAAGCGTATCTGCAAGGATGACCTCGTTGATGAGTTAATGGTTATTGACGCCATCGCTGACCATCCGAGAAGGCGTGCGGCTAAGACTGTGGCCAAGACTATGCTCAAGGCCGTTGGCAAACAAATCACCAGATACTTCGATCCGCTTGTGGATATCGCCAAGGTAAAAATCAAGAAATAAGAGTAGTTCTATCTGTTTGACTGAGACAGCGGGAGTCTTACCGTGAAGGTGGTGCCCTTGCCCACTGTGCTGTCAACAATTATATCGCCAAGGTGTTCCTTTATTATCTTGTAACTTATCGAAAGCCCTAGCCCTGTGCCCACACCTACTGGTTTTGTCGTGAAAAATGGGTCAAAAATCTTTGTCTGTATCTCCGGAGGGATTCCCTTGCCGTTGTCGGTTATGGCAATCTCTATCTTTTCAGTATCGGCGGCCGTTGCGACCTTGACCTCACCTTCGCCCTCTATCGCCTGGCACGCGTTTATCAACAGGTTCATAAATACCTGGTTGATTTTTGCCGCGTAACACTGCAGCATTGGAATCTCCCCGTATTCCCTTAGTATAACAATCCTGTTTTTATACTCATGATAGAGCAGCTCAAGTGTTGTGTTCAGCGATTCATTGATGTTCATATCGGTTATATCCGCGATGTCAAGCCTTGCGAAATTCCTGAGATCCTGGACGATTTTCTTGATACGGTCTGTGCCCTCTTTAGTTTTTACGATGAGGGGTGAAATCCGCGACACTAAATAACCATAATTTATCTCCTGTTTATATTTCTCAATCTCTGATTTGCCCTCTGTGGATGATTCAATCTTATCGTATCTTTCAAGCAGACTGAACAGCCGTTGGACAAACTTCTCAAGGTTTCCTATGTTGCCGGAGACAAAGGCAAGCGGATTGTTTATCTCATGTGCCACGCCGGCCGTTAATACCCCCAAAGAGGCCATCTTTGCCGATTGAACCAACTGCTCCTGACTTTGCTGTAACTCAGTTAATGTCCTTGATAGTTCTGAGGTACGCGCCCGCACCTCCTTCTCAAGATGCTCACTGTGTTGTTTTATCTTTTCCTCCATTTGTTTTCTTTCGGTGATGTCCTCGCAGCTTGTGGCGATGGCGGCTACGGTACCATCGTCTTCCATTACAACGTCCGACGTCAATTGCACGGGAAATGTGCTTCCATCTTTTCGTGCGTTTAAACTTTCACGTTTCCATCTCTTTGTGCTTTTGTCAGTATTCACCCGAAACGCTATCAGCTCCTCCTCTGTCAATGGCTTGCTTAATTCCTTAGGCGCCAACATCCTGATATTGCTTCCGATGAGTTCATTGACCGCATAGCCATGTATAGCGGCCTCGGCCTCGTTTGTATAAATTATTACGCCGTCGGCGTCTGTAATGGTAAACCCTACCTGTGTTGTCTCTATGGCCTTTGTCAACAATCTAAGATTCTTATTCATTGCCGCTTCGATTTTCTTACGGTCGGTTATGTTATGGGCTATAATTATTACGGAAACTACATTGTTTGAATCGTCAAGCTCTGGAACCGATACGGCATGAAACCACTGGACACCGTTAATCTGCATCTCCTTTTCTTGTCTTTCCCGTGACAGGATAGTCTCCCACGTCAGGTCAGTTATATTTTGAATCAAATCCGCGTCAAGCCCAGGACTAGAATGCTGATTGATATGCTTTCCGACAAAGTCTTCGGATTTGAGCATCATATAGAGGGCACCGCTTGGGTTTATATAGCGGCATATATAATCGCTGTCAATTCGGATTATCATGTCCTGGCTGTTTTCCACTATCGCGCGGAATCCAATACGGTATTCGTCTCTGCTCTGGCGCAGCTCAAGCTCCAGGGTCTTTCGTTCGGTGATATCCCTTGATACCGAAACCAGTCCAAAGACCTCGCCGGAGTCAGTGAATATCGGGTTTTTGATCGTCTCAAGATAGGTATCCCCTTCACGCCCACTTATCTTGTGCTCAATCTGAACTGACTTTAAGGTCTCTAATACCTCACGGTCACTGTCCCGTTCTTTTGCCGCAAATGGGCGCGGGAAGAAATTATCATACGTCCTGCCTATGATTTCATGCTCGTCAAGGCCGATGAATTCTTTAAACGCGTTATTTATTAAGACGAATCTCCCTCTGACGTCTTTAATGCTTATCATATCCCTGATTGAGGCAAGAAGGGTGGTTAACTGCGAGTTTGTCTTTGTGTTTGCCGCGATTATCCTCTCAAGTCCCCTTTTACCGTTTTCAAGATTTATAATAGCCCGATATGTCCTTAAGGCCAGGAGCATTGTTATATCAAATTTTTCGCTGGTCAATTCGGTCTTTTCCCGATAATCATTTATATCGTACTGGACGATGACGTCGTGTTTCGGTGCCTGGCCGGGCTGCCCTGTCCTTAGAATAATCCGTACGAGGTTGTTTTTCAGCTCTTCTCTGATATGTTTTGTGACAAGCAGCCCTGAGTTGTCCTCTTCCATAACGACATCCAAAAGAATTACAGCGGTATCGGGGTGTTCCTCAATGAGCCGGTTTGCCTCGGTACCTGAATAGGCGCTGATAAACTCAAGGGACTTGCCGTCATAGACAAAGTGTTTTAACGCCAGGCGCGTCATATCGTGTATCTCCTGCTCATCGTCAACTATCATTATCTTCCAGTTTCCAGATAGAGCGGGTGCCGTATCTTCGCCAGCGTACCGATAGAAAAACATTTCAGTGTTATCGTTATGCTCAATCACGCCGCGGCCTCCTTTTTCATAACGGGGAAAATAATAGTAAATGTCGTTCCCTTGTCCAACTCGCTCTCACATTCGATACTTCCGCCGAGTGTCTGAGTCACTATGTTATGCACAATGTGCAGTCCCAGCCCTGTGCCTCCCGCCCCCCGTTTTGTGGTAAAAAAAGGGTCGTATATCCTCCTGACGTATTCATTAGGCATACCCCTGCCGTCGTCGCTGAACCTGATAGTTACGTCATCTTTGTTGACGCTTAGCTCAATCGCCATTGTGCCTTTGGCACCAGGGCCATATGCGTGCGTGAGTGAATTCATCAGCAGGTTTGTTATGATTTGCGCTATTGCCCCGGGGTAGCTGTCCAGCTCTATATCCTCATCGCAGATGATTTTTATATTATGCTGGCGTCTCTTCATATTCGGCTGAAGACTAAGCAGTATTTCCTCTATGTATTCCTTTAATCTGAACACTCGCCTCTCCTGTGTAATCTGGTCGGCAGACACCATCTTGAAGCTTTTAATCAGCTCGGCTGTACGCATAAGGCTTTTTAATATGAGGGAACTGCCTTGTGAGACATCGTCAATATATTCCCCAAGCCGCTCCTTGCGCAGTGAGCCCTCATCAAAGGCGGCCTTTAAGTTTTCGGTATCACTGACAATAGTCGAAGAGAGGGTTATGCCAATGCCCACCGGAGTGTTTATCTCATGGGCGACACCGGCGAGCATCTGCCCAAGGGAGGCCAGCTTTTCCGCCTGGACTAGTTGGGCGCGGCTCTCTTTGAGGTATTTATTGGCCGTCTCTAATTCCTGCAGGTGCATGTCGCGTACCCTTTGCATTCTCTTAAGCTGGGTTATATTCTGTGCCGAGCATACTATCTCGTCTACCGTCGTGCCATCGCTGCCGTAAATAACCGACGCGGAGAAAATGACGGGGACTTTTACCCCATATTTTGCCAGCAGCACTACCTCCACATCCTTTACATAACCATTTTTCATTATCTCATTATACAATATTTCGGCAATAGTGTCGCTTTCAAATATCTCGTCTATGCGTTTTTTCAGCAGCTCTTCCTCAGTCCTGCCCAACATCTTATGAACAGACTTATTAACCTTCACTATCTCGCCGTCTTCTGTCAACACAATCACGGCGCTTGCGATAGTCCCGATGATGTTGTCGGTATAGTCCTTTGCCTTAGTCAGGTCATCCCTGGTCTTTTTCAGCTCCATGAGCATATTATTAAACGAATCAGCGAGGACGCCGACCTCGTCTTTAGACTTAACGCCGGTGATTTGAGAATAATTCCCTCTGGCTATCATATCAGTAAATGAGACAAATTTCTCAAGCGGGTTGGTTATGTTTCTCATGATGAGCGTAAAGATAATCCCGCTGATGGCCAAAACGACAATCAACACTAAAGCGGTGGCATAGGCGGTGATTAAATAATACCAGATTCCCCCGATTGCCAGTCCGACAAGTAAAACCATCCCCAAATAGGCTACTAATATCTTATTTCTGATTGATAGGGACATACTGTTTCACCGGGACTAATTATATCTGATTTTTGGCGGTGTTGTACAGGGATTTTCAAAAGGAGGGGTAGTGGGCTATTTAGCCACAAAGAATTTAAGGAGCGCAGCCATTGCGGCTAACTGGCCTATCCAAAAGAGGAACATCCATTTGACATTCTCTTTGCCAGATTTTTCTATCTTAACGCTCAGTTCAGAACGTACTTTCTCTATCTCAAGCCGTAACTTGCCTGATTCCTCAGTAATGCGTTCGTTGACTTTGCTTATCTCAAGCCGCAGTTCAACTCGCAGTTTACCGGTTTCTTCGACAAGACGGCGTTCAAACCGTTCTTCGGCTATAGCGATGGCGTCTTTTCTTGCACCTAAATCTATATCGTTGATAAGCGAGGCGAAGTCTTCGCTGGCAGCATCTCCGAGGCGTTCTCTTAAAGAACGAGGTATCGTTATTACGCTCATAGTTTCATTATACAAGCGGCAAAAGGAATTGTCAATGACATGGGGTACGCTATGTCTGACCAGTTCGGCTCGTCTACACAGCAGGCAGCTCAGAAATAGAAAAGCCTGTTGGACACTACCCGGGAGATACCTCTTCAGGCAGTGCGCCCCGGGCTCAACAACAGGCTCGTACTCTTGGTGTAAAGGATTTGCTTAACGGTGTCAAGACCTCAGATGGTAAAAATATTGGTGAGACAGCATCAGCAACGAAACACTGTTTCTCTTTTGCCATTTTTTGTCACCACACCTTTCTTTTGAGTGCCGCCTTTTCTTCCCCCCCCCACTGAACTCCCCCGCACTGAACCTTTTTACAACTTGTTGTGTCTAAATGTTCAGAATGTTGGTACAATATAGCTCAGATGGATGAGGACAGCAGGGTAGAGGATAACAGGTTAATTGACTCTTATCTTGATGGCGGTGACGATTCGGCTCTGGAGGAGCTTGTCATAAAATATCGAAGGGAGGTTTACCTTGTGGCGTACCGGATGGCTGGCGACATGGAAGAGGCCAAGGATATAACGCAAAAGGCGCTCATTAGCGCGGTGGCGAAGCTCAGGGATTTTAAGAAAAAGTCCTCCTTTAAGACCTGGCTTTACAGGATTACAGTGAACGCCGCCCTTAACCATATGCGTGGCAATGCCTACAAGACCGTTGAGTTATGTGAGACCATGAAATGCGAGGACGAGGGTGTTGTATCTTGTCTGATGAAGAAGGAGCAGGCGCGGGATTTAAAAGTCCTGCTTGCCGCCTTGCCCCCAAGGCAGCGCCTCAGCGTTGTCCTAAGGGTTTACGAGGGTTTAAGCATGGCTGAGACAGCCACTGTCATGGGCTGTTCCGAAGGGGCGGTAAAATCCCACTATCACAGCGCTATTAAAAAACTAAAAACCGCTATGGTGGCCACTAAGACAGGGAAAGACTTATGAAATCCACACACGATGAGATAACAGACCTGCTTCACGGGTATCTTCACGGCACACTTACCGAGGAGAAGGCGGCCACGGTTGAGGCTCACCTGTCTGACTGTGATGAGTGCGCTGAGGAGTTTTCTGTGGCCGCCACCCTATTAAAAATCGAGGCGCCTGAGCCTGATGACCAATATTTTAATACCCTCACCAGTGTCGTTATCAACACGGCGAGGGCAACCGTGCCCAATAGATTTAATCTGTGGAGGTATCTTTTCAGGCCAATTCCGGTTACTGCCGCCTTCGCGTCGCTGTGTCTTGTCATTTATTTGGTTGCGGTTAATTTCGGCGGTTTCCACTCCGGGCAGGTACAATATGGCAATAAAACGGCGAAAAATATAATGGTTGACACCTCAGTTTCAGATGATATTATGAACTCTTTGGAAGAGGAGTACGGCGACGATTTCTCTGTCGGCTATGAGGGCGGGGATGATGTGGCAGTGGCGCTATAAATCGCAGCGGGAGGATGTGCTATGAGAAAATCAGTGACAGCAGTGTTGGTTGTGGCAGTGTTGGCGGTACTGGGCTGTTTTGCCCTGATACAAGCCGACTCCGGCGCAAAGGACGGCGTAAAAAGCAAGGAGATGTCAGAGTTTCGCCAGAAGATAAAGGCGTTAAAAAAGAAAAAAATCGTGGAGGCACTCGCCTTAAACAAAGAGGCCGCCGATAAGGTACTGTCTATCATAGATAAGTACGATAGTAAGATACATGAGTCAATGCGCTCCATGCGGGACGACATCAAAACTCTGAAAAAGGCCATCGCTGAAAACAAGGACGACGCGGCAAAAAAGGCCATCATTGATAGAATCACGCAAAACCGTAAAGACCTTATCTCGCTTAAACAGACGGAGATGGATGAGCTGAAAGGCATTTTAAGCGTAGACCAGCAGGCCAGATATATTCTCTTCAGCATAGATTTTCACATGGCCATAAGGAAGATTATGGCAGAAAAATGGAACAACTACGATAATGAAAGCAAAGGAGACTGAGACGCTGAACTTAATTATGACAAAATTAAGTTTGACACATAAACTGCAAATATGTGTTATCCTACAACACTGTGATTAAAGATAAAAAAACAATGTCAACCTTGCCGAAGCCCGTGCGCACATTTGTGGTGCCGCTGTATGTTGTCTTGTTGTTGGCAGCCCTTGCCGTAAACGTATTTGCAGCAGAGGCGGACAAGTCGGTGGGCGGTAAACCCGGCGGCAAGCCAGCGGTTGCGGCGCCAGCCCTGCCCGTGGAGGTTGTGGCTGCCAAAACCGGAGATATGGGCACATATCTTAACGGGCTTGGCACGGTAGTCCCCCTTAGTACGGTCAGCGTAAAAAGCCGCGTAGACGGCCAACTGGATAAGGTGCTCTTTGAAGAGGGGCAGATTGTAAACAAGGGCGACATCATAGCCATTGTTGACCCCAGGCCGTTTGAGATACAGCTAGCGCAGGCCGAGGGCCAACTGGCAAAGGATGTTGCCCTGGTTGACAACGCCCGCCTTGACGCACAACGGTACAGCACACTGTTTAAACAGGACTCCATCTCAAAGCAGCAGCTTGACACACAGGAATCTCTGGTCAAACAATACGAGGCCGCAATAAAGGCTGACAAAGCACAGGTAGAAAACGCCAGACTCCAGATAAACTACTCAAAGATAACCGCCCCTGTAACCGGACGTACAGGGCTTAGGCAGATTGACCCGGGCAATATCATCCACGCCACCGATGTTAATCCCATAGTTGTTATTACACAGCTCAAACCGATTTCAGTGATATTTCCCATAGCCGAGGATAATCTTCCCCGCGCCCTCGAAAAGCTGAAAAAAGGACAGCCGATTCAGGTTGAGGCCTATGACCGTCAGCGAAGCCGCAAACTTGCCACAGGGCAGCTCCTGACAATAGACAACCAGATAGACGTCAGCACGGGCACGGTTCGTTTTAAGGCCATTTTTAAAAATGAAAACACCGAACTCTTTCCAAATCAATTTGTGAACGCCCGCCTGCTGCTTGACGTAAAACGCGGTGTTGTCCTCATCCCGTCGTCGGCAATTCAGCAAACTCAAAAGGGGACGTTCGTCTATGTGCTTACATCCAGCGACACAGTCACCGCGCGTTTTGTCAAAGTCGGCGAAACGCAGAAAGACACTACCTCCATAGAGACAGGGCTTGCCGCGGGTGAGCAAGTCATTACCGGTGGTGCCGAGAGACTAACCGACGGCGCAAAGGTACAGGTAAAAAAATCCCCCCTGGACAATAGTAAAGACAACTCAACACTCGTCAAAGACAACACGACACAAAAGTTTAAGTAATGAACATATCACGTCTGTTCATCATGAGGCCCGTTGCTACCATGCTCATCATGATAGCGGTGCTGTTGGCGGGGGCCATAGCCTATAAGCAGTTGCCGGTGTCGGCGCTGCCTCAGGTGGATTATCCAACAATCCAGATACGGACGTTTTACCCGGGTGCCAGCCCTGAGGTGATGACCTCCTCAATTACATCGCCGTTGGAGCGGCAGTTTGGCCAAATGCCCGGCCTTACGCAGATGACGTCAAACAGCTCAGGCGGCAGTTCCATTATCACACTTCAGTTCTCGCTTGACCTAAACCTTGACGTTGCTGAGCAGCAGGTTCAGGCGGCCATAAATGCGGCCTTTAATTTCCTGCCCAAGGATTTGCCAAACCCGCCCATTTACAGCAAGGTAAACCCGGCAGACGCCCCCGTGCTGACGCTTGCCCTTACCTCTGAGGCGTTAACCCTTCCACAGGTGGAAGACCTTGCCGAGACGCGGTTTGTACAGAAGATATCGCAGCTTTCGGGCGTAGGGCTTGTAAGCATAAGCGGTGGGCAGAAGCCTTCCATCAGGGTAAACGCCAACCCCACGGCCCTTGCCGCTTACGGCATGACCCTTGAAGATTTGCGAAGTGCCATAACCGCCGCTAATGTCAATCAGGCCAAGGGCAGCTTTGACGGCCCTAAACAGGCATACGTCATAGGGGCCAACGATCAGATTTTCGTGTCCAGGGATTACAAAAAACTCATCGTGAGCTACAAAAACGGCGCTCCGGTTTATCTCACAGACGTCGCCAATGTAGTTGACGACGCGGAGAACATCAATCAGGCCGCATGGATGAACACAACCGCGGCCGTTATCGTTAATATCCAGAGACAGCCGGGGGCAAATGTCATAGAGGTCGTCAACCGGATTAAAAAACTTATGCCGCAGCTCAAAAGCTCCCTGCCGCCATCCATCAATGTGTCCATACTGACTGACCGCACGGACACTATACGGCAGTCTATCAAGGATGTCCAGTTTGAGCTTTTTCTGGCCGTAGTGCTGGTTGTACTTGTTATATTCCTGTTCCTGCGCAATCTCCCTGCCACCGTTATTCCCGGCGTTGCCGTGCCTCTTTCGATTGCCGGTACGTTTGGGGTTATGTACCTTATGGGATTTAGTCTGAATAATCTTACGCTGATGGCCCTGACAATCTCAACCGGCTTTGTGGTTGATGACGCCATAGTGATGATAGAGAATATTTCAAGGTATATTGAAGAGGGCGAGGCACCTCTTGCCGCGGCCCTGAAGGGGTCTGAGCAAATTGGATTTACCATTTTGTCTCTTACCGTGTCTCTGATAGCGGTGCTTATCCCGCTTCTTTTCATGGGTGATGTGGTGGGGCGGCTATTCAGGGAGTTTGCCGTAACGCTGGGGGTTACGATTGTTATCTCCGCCTTTGTATCGCTTACCCTTACGCCCATGATGTGCGCCAAAATCCTCAAACAATCCTCCTCTGCCCAGCAAGGGAAATTATATCTTGCCACACAGAATATCTTTGACAAAATCATTGAAGGCTATGGGAAGACGCTCAAGGTAGTTTTCAGCCACCAAACCCTGACAATCCTCGTGGCCATCTCAACACTGGTGCTTACGGTGGTATTATATCTGATAACTCCCAAGGGGTTTTTTCCGATTCAGGACACCGGCGTTATTCAGGGAATCTCCGATGCCCCGCAGTCCATATCCTTTGCCGAGATGTCGAGGCGGCAGCAGTTACTCGCGCAAATCATCACCGGGGACCCTGCGGTTGAGAGCCTCTCCTCGTTCATAGGTGTTGACGGCACAAATACGACGCTCAACAGTGGGCGTATCCTGATAAATTTAAAACCCCTCGCGGTGAGAAAAACCAGCGCCATTGATGTTATACGCCGCCTGAAACCGCTGTTAGACAAGGCAGAGGGTATAACCCTGTTTATGCAGCCCGTACAGGACCTGACAGTGGATTCAAGGATAAGCCGCACACAGTTTCAATATACCCTTGAGGACCCAAGCGCTGACGAACTAAACGAACTCGCCCCTGCCATGATAAAGTCGCTTGAGGCACGCCCTGAGTTAAGAGACGTAAGCAGCGACAGGCAAAACGACGGGCTTAGGTTGTTTCTCTCTATAAACCGCGACATCTCGTCACGCTTTGGCATATCGCCGCAGATGATTGACGATACCCTGTATGACGCATACGGCCAGAGGCAGATATCAACGATTTTCACAGAGCTTAACCAATACAGGGTGGTTATCTCGGTTAACAACCAATACAAAAATAGTATCTCAGGGTTAAACGACATCTATATTCGCGCCACAAATGGTGGACAGGTGCCGCTCAGTTCAATAGCAACGGTCTCTGAGACGACCGGCCCTCTGGTTATCAACCGGCAGGGGCAGTTTCCAGCCGCCACCGTATCGTTTAATCTGGCACCCGGCAAGTCCCTTGGCGACGCCGTTAAGGCTGTGGAAGAGACAGCACAGGCGATGCACCTGCCGGCAAGCATTAAGGGGAGTTTTTATGGCACGGCACAGGCCTTTAAGGTGTCGCTGTCAAACGAACCCATGCTTATTCTGGCCGCCCTTATTACTGTATACATTGTGCTGGGCATCCTTTATGAGAGCTACATACATCCTGTGACAATCCTGTCCACGCTTCCCTCGGCGGGCGTGGGGGCGGTGGCGTCTCTTTTGTTGTTCAAAATGGACCTGGACGTAATAGCTATCATAGGGATAATACTGCTTATAGGGATAGTAAAGAAAAATGGCATTATGATGGTGGATTTCGCTCTGGAAGGGCAGCGCAAAGAAGGCAAGACCGCCGAGACGGCCATCTATGAGGCGTGCCTGCTTAGGTTTCGTCCAATAATGATGACTACAATGGCGGCGCTGTTGGGCGCTTTGCCCCTGGCGCTTAGTACAAGCGTGGGGTCGGAACTCAGACGCCCGCTTGGCATAACCATAGTCGGAGGCCTGATCCTCAGCCAAATCTTAACCCTTTACACAACGCCGGTTATTTACCTTGCCTTTGATAAAATATCCAAACGATTGATGAAGGTCTCAGAGGGTTAACCACGTATGAAAGTCACCCAGCCTTTAGCCGGAGTACTGAGGCCGCCAACGAGCGGCAGCCGGAACTCAATAGACAAAACGTGGCGGGATTTATGGGGTGAAGGGGGGGTTACCCCCCCTTCGTCGTTAATCCTTTATTAGGGGCTGCCTTGATATGAAATTTGTTGAGATATTCATACATCGGCCGGTTGCAACCACGCTTATTACTGTTGCCGTGGTTTTGGCGGGGATACTGGCGTTTTTATCGCTTCCCGTGTCTCCTTTACCGCAGGTAGATTTCCCTACTATACAGGTAAGCGCGGGGCTTCCCGGTGCTGACCCTGAGACGATGGCAACTTCTGTGGCTGCCCCGCTTGAAAAACAGTTCACACGCATAGCCGGTGTCACTGAGATGACCTCCACAAGTAACCGCGGCTCAACCAGCGTTACGCTTCAATTTGCGCTCGACAGGGACATAAACGGTGCGGCGCGCGATATTCAGGCGGCAATCAACGCCGCCCGCAGTGATTTGCCCATAAACCTTCCCGCCAATCCAACGTACCGGAAGGTAAACCCTGCTGACGCGCCCATTCTTATCCTTGCCCTTATGTCCGACACCGTAAGCAAGGCACGCATGTATGATGTCGCCTCAAGCGTACTGCAGCAGAAAATTTCCCAAATGAACGGGGTAGGACAGGTGTTTGTCGGTGGAGGGGCGCTCCCTGCCGTGAGGGTAGAGTTAAACCCCACGGCGCTAAACAGATATAGTGTCAGCCTTGATAACGTGAGTAATATGCTCGCAAGGACAAATGTAAATCGCCCAAAGGGGCAAATCACTGAGGGCGATAAGCAATGGGAAATAATGGCCAATGACCAGCTCCACGGCGCTAAAGAGTACCTCCCTCTGATTATTTCCTTTAAGGATGGCATGGTGCTGCGCCTTTCAGACGTGGCCTCAGTTGTGGATTCAGTGGAGGATGTGCGGGTGGCAGGTATAGTTGACGGCAAGCCGGCCGTTATGCTCGTTATATTTCGGCAGCCCGGGGCAAATATCATAGAGACGGTACAAAGCATCAGGGATGTCCTGCCGCAGCTTAAAGCCGTCTTACCCGGCGGAGTAGATCTCTCAGTAGTGCTTGACAGGACACCGCCAATCACGGGTTCGCTGACCGTTGTAAAACACTCGCTCGTGCTTTCGGGCATATTGGTAATACTTGTCGTATTCTGGTTTATTCGTAACGCGAGGGCTACACTTGCCCCCGCGGTTGCGGTCTTTGTCTCAATTACCGGGACATTTGCCGTGATGTATCTCTTAGGGTATTCTTTGAACAACCTTTCGCTTATGGCCATGACCGTGGCCACAGGGTTTGTCGTTGATGACGCCATTGTTGTGCTTGAAAATATATCAAGGTACAGGGAGAAGGGAATGCCCCCGCTTCAGGCGGCAATAGTCGGCTCTAAGGAGATTGCCTTTACGGTGATTTCGATGAGTTTGTCGTTGGTTGCCGTGTTTATCCCGATTTTACTGATGGAGGGGATGATAGGAAGGCTGTTTCGGGAGTTTGCCGTTACGTTGTCGGCCTCGATTTTAATCTCTCTGGTTGTCTCCCTTACGACGACGCCGATGATGTGTGCAACAATAATAAAACCCGAAGGTCCTGACGGCCCGGTCAAACACGGCTTTTTGTATCGAATCAGCGAAGGATTCTTTACCCGGATACTAAGGCTCTACGAGCGCGGCCTGAACGTGGCGCTGAGGCATTCGTTTTTCATGCTCTGCCTGACAATCCTTACGGCCCTGACAAGCGTCTATATGTTTATTACTATTCCAAAGGGGTTTTTCCCTGAGCAGGACACGGGGCGTATTGCCGGAAATATTCAGGCGGCCCAGGACACATCTTTTCAATCCATGAAGGGCAAACTTGAGCGCATCATCGGTATTATAAAAGAGGACAAAGATGTCGAGCATGTGATGGGGTTTACGGGAGGTGGTGGTGGGTCAACCACAAACACAAGCCGGATGTTCATCTCCCTGCGACCGTTTGAAGTGCGAAAGTCCACTGCCCAGGAGATTATTAAAAGGCTTCGTGGTAAGCTCAGCGGTATGCCCGGTGCTTCCACTTTTTTGCAGTCCGTTCAGGACATACGCGTAGGGGGAAGGATTGGCGGGGCGCTCTACCAGTACACCCTCCTTGGCGAAAACAACCAGGAGCTTAATATGTGGGCGCAGAAGATGCGCCAAAAAATGCAGACTATCCCGCAGGTTGTGGACGTCAATAGTGATTTGCAGGACCAGGGCCGCGAGGTCACGCTTCAAATAGACCGGGCCGCCGCCTCACGCCTTGGCTTAACGCCGCAGATGATAGACTCCGCCCTATACGACGCCTTTGGCCAGCGCCAGGTATCGGTTACATATACCGCGCTCAACCAATACCACGTAGTCATGGAGGTAGCCCCTGAGTACTGGCAGCACGCCGACGCCCTAAACGATATATACGTATTTTCCACAACAGGAAACCGTATCCCATTAAGCGCCTTTGCCCACTATGTCCATACCATGTCGCCTCTGGCGGTAAATCATCAGGGACAGTTCCCGGCAATAACGCTGTCGTTTAATCTTGCTATTGGTACGGCGCTTGGCGAGGGGGTAGCGGCAATAGAGGACGCCGCACGGGAAATGGGGATGCCAGCAAGTGTGCGCGGGCAGTTCTCCGGCACGGCACAGGCCTTTAAGGCATCGCTTGCCAATGAACCATGGCTTATACTTGCCGCCCTGGTGACGGTTTACATAGTGTTGGGAATCCTGTATGAGAGTTTTATTCACCCGATAACAATACTTTCCACGCTTCCCTCGGCAGGGGTGGGCGCGGTTGCCGCCCTGTACATATTTCATACGGAGTTAAGCATAATAGCCATCATAGGGATAATACTTCTGATAGGAATAGTAAAGAAAAACGGTATAATGATGGTTGACTTTGCCCTTGAGACCGAACGTAAGTATGGTAAAAGCACCAAAGACGCGGTACACGAGGCGTGTCTGTTAAGATTCAGGCCGATAATGATGACAACGATGGCGGCGCTTTTAGGCGCCTTGCCTCTTGCTCTGGGCAGCGGTGTTGGGTCGGAGCTTCGCCGCCCTCTAGGGATTACCATTGTTGGAGGATTGATTTTCAGCCAGATACTAACACTTTTCACAACTCCGGTGATATACTTATACATGGATAGATTAAGGTTGTGGGTTTTAAAAATAAGAAACAGGCGGGGATGATAAATGTTTGATAAAATCTTATTAGTATCGTTGGTAGCATGTATGCTCTTAACCTCATGCGAGGTTGGCAAGGATTACGTAAGGCCGGACATGGCAATTCCAGCCGACTACAAAGAGGCAAATCTCTGGAAGACCGCACGGCCCATGGATAACGCAACGAAAGACGCATGGTGGGAGGTGTTTAACGACAGCCAACTTAACTCTCTTGAAAATGAGGTGAGCATATCAAATCAGAACCTTGCCGTAAAAGAGGCGCAGTACCGGCAGGCCCGCGCCCTCGTAGATTCGGTACAGCTCTATCCTACGCTGTCAGCCGGGGCCTCATTTACCAGGAATCGAACCTCCGGAAACTTGACCAGCGGCGGCGGCTCGTCCTCCTCAGCCAACTCAAGCGCCACGCCAGCGCCATCATCCACAGGCACAACTGCTTCAAGCCCATCCTCCGGCACAAGCAAGTCCTCATCCTCCAGCGGCTCACAAACCACGAATACGAATTATTCCCTGACCGCCACAATGAGTTGGGAATTAGATATATGGGGCAAATTAAGACGCACGATTGAGGCTTATCAGGCAAGCGCCGAGGCCAGTTTTGCTGACCTTGAGGCACTACGCCTTAGTACTCAGGCTGAACTGGCGCAGGATTATTTTCAACTGCGCGCCCTTGACTCTCAGCGTCAGATACTGAACGAGACCATTGATGGCTTTGAGAAAACCCTCAGGATTGTAAGAAACCGCTATGAAAGCGGCATGACCGGCAAGGCCGATGTGCTTAACGCCGAGACGCAGTTAAAGACAACCGTTGCGCAGGCCATTGACCTCGGTGTACAGCGGGCAACGCTTGAACACGCGATAGCGCTCTTGATGGGCAAACCAGCCTCGTCATTTTCTATACCGTTTACGCCGCTTTCGTTTATGACGCCCGCCATACCAAACGGTGTGCCGTCTGAGTTATTGGAGCGCAGGCCTGATATAGCGGCGGCGGAGCGGCGGGTTGCCGCGGCGAATGCGCAAATCGGGGTGGCGGTGGCGGCGTACTATCCAAGCCTGACCCTCAGCCCTTCAAGCGGGCTGCAAAGCTCGGTGATTGACAAACTGTTCTCGTGGCCAAGCCTCGTGTGGTCGCTTGGGGCGCAGCTTACGCAGGCGATATTTGATGGCGGCCTTAGGCTTGCCGTAACTGAACAGGCGCGGGCCAACTATGACGCCGCCGTTGCCACATACAGACAGACGGTGCTGACAGCGTTTCAGGAGGTAGAGGATGCCCTGTCAACGAGTGAGATACTGATGGCCGAGCAGAGGGCGCAGGATGATGCGGTAAAGTCCGCAGCCGCCGCGTCGGCAGTTGCGTTAAATCAATACAAGGCGGGCATAATCGGCAGCGTTGAGCTTATAGTAATCCAAAACATCGAGCTAAGCAACAGAAAAACCGCTGAGATAATCTCTGGCCGCATAATGGCAAACAGTGTGATTTTGATAAAGGCCCTGGGCGGCCCGTGGAATGTTAATTTATTGAATTTAAGACAACTGGAGCGGCCGCGCGAATCGGCAGCCGCAGAGACACGTTAATATATGACATCTTTACTGCAATTAGTTTAGAATAAGTGTGAGATGATAAAGGGGAAAAATATAGATAATTTGATGAGAGAGCTTAACTCTTTCCTTGAAGAGTTATACGGAGAGCGCCTGATGGGAGTTTACCTGTTCGGCTCCCATGCCCGCGGTGACAATGGTCTGGAATCGGACGTTGACGTGCTGATAGTCCTTGACGCTTTAGAAAACTATGCCCATGAGGTGGACCGCACAGGTTATCTGATTTCAAGGCTTTCTCTGGAATATGGTGTTAGTGTAAGCAGGGTTTTTATTCCGCATAACGACTGGCTGCACGGCGATACGCCTTTTATAGCAAATGTACGTACTGAGGCCGTTCCAGCATGATGGCGGCAACCCAAAAGCTTCTGGAAAAGGCATCAAGGGCAGTATTTGCCGCCATGTCTCTATTAAAAAGGGGTGACATTGATTTCGCAGCCGGTAGAGCCTATTATGCAATGTTTTACACGACTGAGGCTTTGTTGAATGATAAAGGTGTTAATTTCAGGAAACATGGCAGCATACACAGCGCCTTTGGTGAACATTTTGTTAAAACTGGCCTGATGGACAAAAGATTTCACAGATGGCTTCTGGATTCATATGACAAACGCATACTGGGCGACTATGGTATTGAATCCACGTTGACCAGCGAAGACGTGAAGACCATGTGTGAGCAAGCAAATGAATTTTTGAGTGAGGCAAGAAAATATTTTGAGCCTGACTAATGTCGGGAACACTATGGACGCAGCCTGACCCCTCCTTAATATGTTTATCTGTCCTGTACCATATCAAGTTAATTGGGATGTGTTCCTGAATTATAAAGCCCGATTTTTGGGTTTCCCCCATAAACTTGTGTTATAATGAGAGAATGGAACGTAACGAAGCCATACGCCTATTAAAACAGCATGAATCCGACCTAAAGAGGCTTGGAGTGGAGCATCTTTTCATGTTTGGTTCAACCGCACGTGGTGAGGCTCGTAAGGATCCCGATGTTGATCTGTTTTTCGATCACCCTGAAGGATCAATGGGGCTGTTCAAGTTAATGGACATAAAGGATGCCGCTGCTGCAATTCTTGACTGCAAAACTGACATCATGACAAGGCGCAGCCTACACCATGTTTTGCGGGAGCAGATTGAGAAGTCGGCGATGCAAGTTTTCTAATGACTGGCCATTCGATCGTTCCCCGCCTGACTGATATCGTTGAAGCTATTGGGTCAGAAACGGGGACAGGCTACTTTATCGTTTCTAAAAGTAGCCTGTCCCTTTTTCCCCTATTGATTAATATCAATGGATACGGTACAATGTAGGCATGACTAGGGCGATAGAATTATATAGGCTGCTTAAAGACAAGCTCGGTGAGCAAGAGACAAAAGCGCTTATTGAGGCTATTGATGAAAGCACGGAGCAAGCTAAAAAAGAAGTCGCAACTAAGGCTGACTTGTTGCTGTTAGAGGCCAAAATGAGGATGTATTTCATAATCCTTGCGTTTTTGTACCTACTGACTAATCCGAAAGCCATAGACTTGCTGTCTAAGCTATTAGGGCTGGTGAAATAGTCAGAAACGGGGACAGGCTACTTTATCGTTTCACCTGATTTAGCAGGTTTTACGGGGATTGGATATTCTGTAGGGGATTGTATATTTAAGGCAAAATGGGGAATGAAAGAACATGTGAGATTATTAAAAGAGCACGGGCTTACACCTTCACCGAGAAACCAAAATCCAGGAATTATTATACAGAATGAACAAGAAATGTTAGTTGTCTCGTAGGAAGGGCAGGGAGAACAGCTTTAAAAGTAGCCTGTCCATTTCCTTTTTATTAATTGACAGATATTTTCTCGTAAGACATCGAATTTCTTAATCAAGCAGCCTAAGGTCATTGTATAATGAATCTATCTGTGTCTTGATAATCTTTCGAGCTAATCTATTCGCATCGTCAAGTTCCTTCATAGCTCCTTCCCATGCTATTTTTTCTGAGATTTTATTTGCCACTGCATCGATAAATAGTGAATATACCTTCTTTTTTGCATCTATAATTAGTCCTGGGTCATCGTCTATCGGACTCTTTGAATTAAGGAAATCATCCATCTTCTGCCCATTTTTAAGTTCAAAAAAAGACAACTGAGATCTATTTGTCTTAATGGTGTCATCAGTTATTCTGTACACAAAATTATACACCCTATCCGTGTTATTTTCTCGACTACACTCGGGAAATTCACTTCTGAAGAATGTGTCGATTAGATGTAATAAGTCCTTTTTAACTGAATATAAATAGAAGTCTAATAATCTAATCGCCTGTTCCCTTGTCAAATATGAGGCTTTCTTGGACAAGATTAGTTGAAGAGATTTATTTATATGACTGTAGAAAATAAAAATGGTAACAGCTATTGATGTAGCAGACAGTGCAACACTACCTACTTCAAGCCAATCACTCATCAGCACCATTTGGACTTCCCCCTTTAGTCAAAATCCTACACGGCATCTGTGATCCGTTTGTTATACCCTATCCATCGCTAACTTCACACCATATCCTGATAACGTACGCTTACATTATATACATATATCATCTTATTTGTCAACATAAATTATTACAATTAAGAATATCAAAATGTTACATGTTTGTAACATTGTATCGTTACTATCATGTACCACCATGATGCTACGCAATTGTAGCAATGATTATAATTTGCCACTAAATAGACTCATCTACTTAAATTGAATTGTTTTAACGCTAAATAATACAGTAGAAACTGCCATCTTATGTTACGTAAAGGTAACGTTATCTTGCTGAAGCGACAGATGTTAAGTTTGTCCGGTATTGGTCTGCTATGTGGGAAATTTCGGCAGGCTGCTTTTCTTTCGGGATTGTGCTATACTGTCGTGCAGAAGGAAGGACTGAGAGGTATATAACCGACCTCGGCATAACAAGGAGCGGAGAATATGACAGAAAAGTCTTTAGCTGTTTTTGAGGGGAAGCAAATCCGCCGCCATTATGATGAGAAGACCGGAACATGGTATTTTTCCGTAGTGGATATTATTCAGGTGCTGATTCAGCAGCCTGACTATCAGGCCGCGAGAAATTACTGGAAGGTATTGAAAAACCGCTTGAATAAAGAAGGAAGTGAGTCGGTTACAAAATGTAACCGACTGAAAATGCAGGCAGCCGACGGTAAAAAATACCTTACCGATGTCGCTGACCCCGAAACGCTGCTTCGTCTCATACAGTCTGTCCCCAGCCCCAAGGCTGAGCCTATTAAGCTATGGCTTGCAAAGGTAGGGTATGAAAGAATGCAGGACATGGCTGACCCTGCACGCTCGTTTGACAGGGCGCGTGAATACTGGCAGCAGCACGGCAGGAGCGAAAAGTGGATTCAACAGCGGATGATGGGGCAGGAAACCCGCAACAAACTCACTGACTACTGGCAAGAACACGAGATAAAAAAGGAAGAGGAATACGCTATCCTGACAAATATTATCCATCAGGAGTGGGCAGGGTTATCCATAAAAAAACACAAGGATTTAAAGGGGCTGAAAACACAAAACCTTAGAGACCATATGAACGAGGCAGAGCTGATATTTACAGCCCTTGCCGAACTTTCAACCCGTCAAATAGCAGAGAGCGTTAACGCAACCGGTATGAATGAAAATAAAGAAGCAGGAATAAAAGGTGGCCATATTGCTAAAAAAGCAAGACAGGCGCTGGAAGCAAAAACAGGGAGAAGGGTAATTACAGGAGAAAACTTCCTCCCCCCAGGCCATAAAAAGCCAACACTGGGACGATAGGGAGGCAAATAGAGCAGGCCGGGATAAATATTATTTATTTCACTACCCCCGCGTGTCCCTGCGGTCATTTGACTTAACGCATATGATGAGCGTACGGTTCTCGCCGATGTCGGCACCGGTGTAAATTACTGGCCGCTGCCCCTGTTTTACGCTCGGGGTAGGTATTTGCCCTATTAAGTTCGAAAATACCTATACAGAAATCTGCCTTTTACCGATTGATTATAAAATTCATCCATGTGATAATAAGTTACGAAGAAGTACATTGGTGAGACGCTTTTATCTACAGCCCGGACATGTTGTGAGGCCATTTTGTGAATAATCACGTCTTCTCACATTTACCTCTTAGTTCATCATTCCTTGAGTGATGTATCCTAAATGCATAGTATGGGAGAGACCAATGTATAATAAAAGTGTGAGACGCCTGACTACAAGGTATTTGAGAAAATTATTGTTTTTCTCAATGATTCTTGCGATTGCCAGTTTCGGGATAGCATCGGCAACCGAATCAGTACGCATCAGCTCCGGAGCTGCCGCCACTAACCATCCTGATTTAATCGGTATCCAGAGAGAAAATACTGCATCCGGTTATACGGAAGTACACAAGTTATCAGGGACATCGGGTTATACTCAGCGGTCATTGGACGCAGTCACGCCTCTGATAAAATCAGGCGGCAACAATTCAGCTAAATGGCTCTTTTTTATGAGTGACTACGATAAAGATGGTATCCCTGATTTAATCGGTGTACAGAGAGAGAATACGGGATCCGGTTATACGGAGGTACACGTGTTATCAGGGGCATCAGGTTATACTCAATGGTTAGTGAACGCAGTTACGCCTCTTGAAAAATCAGACAGCAGTGCAAGTGAGCTGCTTTTATTTATGGCTGACTATGATGGAGATGGTATCCCTGACTTAATTTGTATAAAGAGAGAAAATACGTTATCCGGTTATACGGAGATACACGTGTTATCAGGGGCATCAGGTTATACTCAATGGGCATTGCACGCAGTTACGCCTTTTCCAAAATCAGGCAGCAGCAGTTCAAGTGATTGGCTCTTTTTTATGGCTGACTATGATAAAGATGGTATCCCTGATTTAGTTGGTGTGCAGAGAGAGAATACGGCATCCGGTTATACGGAGGTAAACGTGTTATCAGGAGCGTCGAAATATTCTCAATGGTTAGTGAACGCAACTACGCCTCTGATAAAATCAGGCAGCAGCAATTCAGGCGAATGGCTCTTTTACATGGCTGACTATGATGGAGATGGTATCCCTGATTTAGTCGGTGTACAGAGAGAAAATACGGGAACTGGTTATACGGAAGTACACGTGTTATCAGGAGTGTCGAAATATTCTCAATGGTTAGTGAACGCGGCTACGCCTCTTGTAAAAACAGGCAGCAGCAATGCAGGCGAATGGCTCTTTTACATGGCTGACTATGATGGAGATGGCATCCCTGATTTAATTGGTGTACAGAGAGAAAATACGGGAACTGGTTATACGGAAGTACACGTGTTATCAGGAGTGTCGAAATATTCTCAATGGTTAGTGAACACAGCCACGCCTTTTGCAAAATCAGGCAGCAGCAATTCAGGCGAATTTGCTCTATGTCTGAATTATAAATGTATTCCGAATCAGGACGCATATAACAAACTTACTGTAGCTGTAACGTAAGCGTCAAGAAAACCCCATCTTTACAGTGGGGGTAGCAGATGTCATA